>JAJRCL010000182.1 GCA_028679035.1 Methanomicrobiales archaeon
CGGGCAACGCTGACTCAAGGAATAGGGAACCGATCACGGACAGACTATGCCGATGAGCAGGCGTACCGATAGCTGTCCGGCTGGTGCCCTGGACAAAATCCCTATTCCTCCCGCATTTTTCGTTCGAGATAAGCGTGCAGCAGCGGGTAGGCGAGCCGGTACTTCCCCCGGGAGACTTTCTCCAGCAACGGGGGGTCCCGCTCGCACATGCGCCCGAGGTAGGGATGGGGGTTGGAAACGCCGCTGATTTCGGCTATCTCGGCGGATGAGAGGGTCACGGCGTCGGTGCGGGCGAAGGAACGCAGGATCTGCTGCCCGTTTTCGCCGGCGTTCCGGTAAAGGACGTCGAACACCTGACGGCCGACGGAGCTCTGGATCATGGGAAAGGCGGTAGCGAGATCGGTCTCGGAGATACGATCGGTTTTCCGGACCCGGAAGAGGGTGTACGCAGTGAGTATAACCATCCAGGGATGTCCGGCAGCGAGAGTGTGGACGGCGTTAATGCAGTCGTCGCTCATGGAAACGCCGCTACTGCCGAGGGGGAGCGTCAGCGCCTCCCGGGTCTCTTCAGCGCTGAAAGCTTCCAGATCGGTGTGCTCAAAGAACCGGGATGCGGGGGCGGCGATGGAGCGGTCGGCAAAGAGGTTCGGGCTGCCCGCGAGGAGGAGCATGCAGGACTTACCCGAGGACTGCACCTCCTGGAAGGCGTTGCGCAGTTCCATCAGGGCACCATCAATCTTCTGGAGATATTCGGCGTTATCGATGGCTACGATGAAGGGCGAATGATCCGCTGCCGCAGTGAGGGTTTCCCGGAACCGCAGGAGCAGCGGGTCCGCTGCGTGCTTCGGGTAGCGGGTCATTTTCATAGGGCCCAGATGCACGCTGACCGAAACAGTGTCCAGATATTCCCGCATCGTCTCGGCAACACCGTGGTGCTGTACCGCGTCACCCAGCTGCGCAGCGACGGTCGCACAGAGATCCGGAAGACCCCGGATACCACCACCGAGTGCGACCGGTGCAAAGGCCGCGTGCTCTGCTGCAGTAATCGCCGCACAGGAGAGCAGGAGCGAGGTCTTCCCGGTACCCCAGGCGCCGGGGACTGCCAGGTTGCGTGGACGGGCGGCAAGGATATCGGCCAGTGCTTCATGGAAAACAGTCAGCTGGGCTCGGCGCCCGGCGAACTGTGCCGGCGGTGCCGGGTGTTCGGGGCTGTAGGGGTTGGGAAGAGAGTCCATCGCACGTTCCTCAGGTGAAGAACGGGAGGAGGTGGTAAGTTGGTTTTGTGTGTGGGGGGTGAAAGTGAGCTCATGACCGCATCGGGTGGAGATCCCGGCCTGTACCGGAGTCCTGTTCGCAGCAGGGAGAGCCGGGCAGAACCGGCACAGCTCAGTTCTGCGCACAACAATCCGCGTATACCCGATCCTCCGATGGCGGAATAGAGGGATAGACCGGTCGTTCCAACGGTAGCATTGTCGTACCGGAACGTCCAAAAAATATATTGCGTTTCACCGCAATACAAGTCGACTCTAGGTCGTCAGGTATAATGCTCACTCCTACCGGGGAATTGACACAGAGTAAACTATCCTCATTGCAGCGTTGCCTGTCGATCCCTCTGCAGAAACTATCCCGTGAATTGTATGTCAAGGATAAACGCATAATCCTCTTCGCCCGGCCCGAGGAAATACGGTCCCTGCAACCGGAAGACGGGATTACCGTACGGAGAGCAGGATCCGAAGACTGGGAAAAATTGCTGATAATGCAACCAAAGTTGAAAAAATTATTCACGAGATTTCGGAATAATAACCTTCCCGTTATCATTGCACTTTTCCGGGATACCATCGTTGGCTATTCATGCTTTGAATTTCAGCCGGAACATCCATTTTATCGTTTCATTGCCCTCCTTCCGAAAGACGCCTGGATACATGACTCGTATATTCTCCCGTCTTTCCGGGGCAGGGGGGTATTGTCGATGATGTACGCCTGTAAGGCAGAATTACTGAGGGCACGGGGGATCCGGAATGTATATGTGGATATCCCGATCGGCAACCTGCCTTCGATAAATGCGCATGAAAAACTCGGGTTCCGGGAAATCAACCGGATGATTTATACAAAATGTTTCTTATCTGAAGGGATCCGGTTTGCATATCCAAGTGGAGATCATTTTCCCTGGGTGAGGAGAACAACACAACCCCGGAAATCACAGAACGTATAAAAGATCCGCGACGTTACCGGTGGAGATCACCGCTTCCGTGTCTGGAGCTGCAGAGTGCATCGAGCGAAGGCGGTGTGACCGGAAAGCATCTGACGAAAGGGGCTGCAGGCAATCCGGCCGTACCGAGGCGCTCTCCGGCAATGAACCCTGTCAAAAAAACGGGGGCCGGAGGATTTTTCCGGCCCCGCTATGGTACTGTTCAGGGCAGGTTCCCTTTTTCCTGCATATGATCCAGAACAAGATCCCAGATCATGAGCAGTCCCGGTACGATGACGTAGGCAAGGACTCCCGCGCCCACGAATAACCCGACGATGATGACTTCATTCTCCATAGGCAAAGCTCCTGAAGGTGTGTTGTACGGATGCGCTCCTGCGCA
>JAJRCL010000183.1 GCA_028679035.1 Methanomicrobiales archaeon
CGCCATGCTATGACCCTCGGGCGATAAAGAAGTCGACGATGGCAGTGAGCATATCCCGCTCTGCAGAAGGGGGAATCAGGGAGAGCGCTTTCTTTGCTGCGTCCGCGTGTTCGACCGCAACAGCCCGCACTTCATCGATGATCCGCAGGTCCTGCAGCTGCTGCACCACAGCATCGAGTTCCTCACTGGTCAGGTCCCGCCGGTAGGGTGCAAGGTCAAGACCCGCTTCTGCCGCCTTGATAGTGATCAGAGTCTGCTTTCCGCGGCGTATGTCCGAGCCCCGGTCCTTCCCGCTCTTTTCTGTGTCAGAAATGATATCGATAAGATCGTCCTGTATCTGGAACGCGATCCCGCTGCGCAGCCCGTACTGGAAGAGAGCATCAGTCTGGACCATCGTGCCGCCGGCGAGCAGAGCCCCGATCCCCGCGGACGCGGCATACAGCGCACCCGTCTTTTTCTGGACCATCTCAAGGTATTCCCCGGTCGTCACATCGTCTCTTCCTTCGAATGACATATCCATCTGCTGGCCTTCGCAGATCTCGGCGCAGGCCCGCGCGAGTATGGTGACCGCTTTCACCCGGGAGCGGTCATCGGCAAGTGCGTGGCAGAGGTACTCAAATGCGTGTGCATAGAGCACGTCGCCGGCGAGAATCGCCGTCGGCTCGCCCCAGAGCGTATGGACCGTCGGTACTCCCCGGCGTTCGCGATCGCTGTCCATGATGTCGTCATGGATCAGGGTGAACGTATGGATCAGCTCGAGTGCGAGGGCTGCCGGGAGCAGTTCGTCGGATCGCCCTTTTTTAACGGCATCCGCGGATAACAGAAGGACTGCCGGCCGCAGGCGCTTGCCTCCCGCCAGGAGCAGGTGGGAGCTCGCCTTGTACAGATCCCCATAGGCATCCCCGTATTCCCGCATGAGCGTTTTGTCGACGATCTCCTGCGTTTTTTCGAGGTAGGCAGCAAGGTCCATGGGATCACTTCGCGACGAGGATCCGGTGGCCGTTCCTCAAGATATGCAAATCATTCCCCAGGGTATACCCGACTTCCTCAGCAAACTGCGCATACGCGCCGGTGAGGTTGAGCCCGCCATGCGATGGGATGATGTGCTGCGGGTTGAGGAGGTGCACCAGTTCGTAATGGTCCTCCCGGTAGGCATGCCCGCTGACGTGGAGGTCGTCGAATATCCTTGCCCCTTTCATCTTCAGCCGAGCTTCCAGCATGTACCGTGCGCCGACGTTCATGGGGTTCGGAATGACCTTTGCACTGAACAGGATCTTATCCCCTTTTTCGATCACATAGGGAGTATCTCCCTGAATAAGACGGGTCAGAATGGATCCGGGCTCGCCCTGGTGTCCGGTGACGATCGGGAGGAAGCGGTCTTTGCCTGCCTTCATCATCCGGCGCAGGGTACGGTCAACCGTCCGCCGGTTGCCGAACATCGAGAGCGTTTCGGGAAACCCGACGAGTTTCATCTGCTCTGCGGCAGCCGAGTACCGTTCCATCGACCTGCCCAGAAGTACGGGTTTTCTCCCGATCTCGTGGGCGCATTCCGCGATCGTTTTCACGCGGGCGATATGCGAGGAGAACGTGGTCACCAGGATCGCGGACTTGTCGTCCTCGTAGGACGTGATCGTATCCCGCACGAAATCCCGTGCGATCCGTTCGCTTGGGGTCCTGCCGTTCATGCAGATATTGGTGCATTCCACGATGAGGGCGAGTACGCCTTCTTTTCCGATCTGTGCCAGGCGTGCAAAGTCAGGTTGTTCCCCTATCACCGGCGTGCGGTCGAGCTTGAAGTCGTTCGCATAGACAACGGCTCCGTGTGGTGTGTGCAGCACCGGCATGGTGGTCTCGATGATGGAGTGCTGCATCCGCACAAATTCGAGAATCAGGTTCTGGGAGAGGGTATATTTCTGCCCCATGCGCAGGGAGAAGAGTTTATTGTTCACCCCGAACTTCTGCTCTCCGGCGATCTGCTGGCGTATGAGCTCGATGGTGTACGGTGTCCCGATAATGGGCGCATTGTAGCGGTGCGCAAGCTTCGGGATCGCCCCGATATGGTCAAGGTGACCGTGGGAACAGACGATCGCTTTTACCGTTCCTTCAACGGTATTCATCATCGTGTCGTCCGGGATCGCCTTCATCTGGATCAGGTCCAGGGAATGCATATTCTCTATTTCGGCGTCCTCGTGGATCATGACCTGGTCAAGGCGCAGACCCATATCAAAAATGACAATGTCCTTTCCGCAGCGGACGGCGGTCATATTTCGTCCGACCTCTTCATATCCGCCCACTGCAACGATTTCAACGTCCATAATTTCCTCCAATTGAATCTTTCAACATCTGTTGCGTATTTCCGGTGATGTATACCCGCGCACCCCGCAGATCGGCGGGGTTTTGAGACCCGGTCAGAAACATCGCGGTCCGCAGCTGCTGGAGCGTCGCCGCGATTGAGGCCCCGAGCTCCTGCTCTCCTGCCGATGCCGCCCGGAGCAGGGGCAGTGCCATGCCGCACAGGTGAGCCCCGAGCGCAATTCCCTTGGCGATATCAATCCCGCTGCGCACACCGCCTGTGGCGACGGTCACCGCGCCGGTCGAGACCACCTCATGCAGACTGACGACGGTGGGAATTCCCCAGGAAAAGAATTCCTGATGCAGGACCTGCCGCTGGTCTTCGGGGTAACGGAATGATTCCACCAGCGCCCAGGATGTCCCCCCGAGTCCGCCGATATCGATCGCCGCTGCACCGGCACCAAGGATCCTGCGTGCCGTTTCCCGTGATATACCGCTTCCGGTCTCTTTGACGATTACCGGATAGTGGAAGTCCCGGCAGAGGTCTACGAGTGCCTGCAGGCAGCCGCGTGCATCGTGATCCCCTTCCGGCTGGATCGCTTCCTGCAGGAAATTGGTGTGGATCGCGATCGCTTGCGCGTCGATCATCTCCACTGCCCGTTCAGCCCATGCGATGCCGTGATCCCGCAGCTGCACGATCCCCAGGTTCGCGATCAGGAATGCGGTCGGTGCTGCTTCACGCACAACCGTGAAGCTGCCGGCAAGGCCCGGGTCTTCCAGTGCTGCCCTCTGGGAACCGACACCCATCGCAAGGCCGAAACGTTCCGCGGCCGCAGCCAGTCTGCGGTTTATTTCCCGTGTTTCCGGGTGTCCCCCCGTCATTGCCGCAATGAGGAGCGGTGCGGACAATTCCCGGTCTAGGAATCTCGTGTTCAGC
>JAJRCL010000184.1 GCA_028679035.1 Methanomicrobiales archaeon
ACCGCTGCATCCACCTGGTCACCGGGACCATTCCTCTCGGACCCATGAAACGGACCTTCGGGGACCATGTCCTCTACGTCGGGGATGCCGCCGGGCTCGTAAAACCGACGTCAGGTGGCGGGATCTACACGGGAGTGCGCTCGGCACGTCATGCGGCAGCGACAGCGGTTGCCTGCTGCGAATGCGGGGATTTCAGCGACCGGAAGCTCGGTATGTACGAAAAGCTCTGGAAGGCAGACTTCGGCAGGGAGCTTGCCCTCGGTTACCGCCTGCTGATGGCCCGCCGGCGGATGGCGCCAGAAGATCTGGATCGGACCCTGCGTTCTCTCAATACTCAGGAAATGCGGGACCTGATCGTCGCATATGGGGACATGGACCGGCCGGGCCGGCTCCTGCAGGAATGTCTGCGCAGGCCGCAGCTGCTGGGTACTGCTGCCAGCGTGCTGTGGTCGGTATTCCGTTCCCGTATGAAATAACAACATTTTTAAATTATTAAGTGTTACGAAAGTTAATAAAAGTATGAAGCTGGTCCCATGCATATTCCTGACGCATTCATTCCCATCTCCCAGGGCCTGATCTACTGGATCATTGCCCTGGGGTTCATCGCGCTCTCGGTACGGTGGGCCAGATATGAATTGAGTGAGGAGAAGATCCCGCTCATCGCCGTCCTTGCCGCAGGGATCTTTGCAATACAGACACTGAATATGGCATTACCAACCGTTTTTGTATCCGGCGTCAGCGGACACGTCGTCGGGGCAGCTCTGGTTGCGATCGTCCTCGGTTCACCGCTCGCGGCTGTGTTTGTTATGACACTCGTGCTTCTTCTGCAGGCAATCATGTTCGGGGATGGCGGCATCACGGTGATGGGGGCAAATATTATCAATATGGGGGTCCTCGGGGGTTTTTTTGGATTTTACTCCTTCCGTTCACTCAACACTTTTATAAAAAACCGTTTCATTTCGGCGGCAATTGCAGGGTGGATCTCCTTATTCATTCCGGCAATCGCCTGTGCCGTTGAACTCGCTGTGGCAGGGACATTCCCTATCACCACCGGGCTCATCCTCATCGGCACGTATCACGCGGTTGCAGGCATTATTGAGGGAGGGGCAACTGCTGTTGCCCTGACGTTTATCGGGAGTGTCCGCCCGGATATTATCCACGACACGAATGCCGGCAGGAGTCCTGCAAAAATAACAAATGCCCTGATTGGGGCCGGTATCTTTTTCGTGCTTATCCTTTCCATCGCTTCCCCGTTCATCGCATCGACGAACCCGGACGGGCTCGAGAGCGCCTTTTACCGGATCTATGGGGCAAGCAGTGCAGAAAATCCGTCTGTTGATCAGAATGCGGTGGCAGCGGCGGATGAGACCGTCGCAGAACGAAGCGGGAATACCTTTTCATGGGCAGCACCGTTTTCTTCGTACCAGATTCCCGGTTTTGATAAACCCGGGGAGGTACTCGCCATCATCATCGGCATCGTTGTCATCCTTCTCGGTGCATATGGAACAATGCGTTTCGTGAACAGACAGCAGTAACAAAATCTTTCCCGCAACTATCATCCAAAGGAGAATCACCTGTGCACCTCATAGAAACACGCGATCTCACCTATGTGTACCCCGGAAACATCACTGCACTGCACGCCCTCAACTTCGTTGCCCCGAGAAATTCCCGTATCGCTGTCATCGGTTCCAACGGTGCCGGAAAGAGCACACTTTTCAAATGTTTCAACGGGATATTCACCCCTTCCGGCGGTACCGTGCTGATCCGGGGGGAACCGATCACAAAGAAAAATATCCGGGAGGTGCGTAAATTCGTCGGGCTCGTATTCCAGAACCCGGACGACCAGATATTCAGTCCCACGGTCGAACAGGATGTCGCGTTCGGGCCGACGAACCTTGGTCTGGACCCGGAGACCGTTCATCACCGCGTGCATGAATCCCTGGAGATCCTCGGCATCGAAGATATCGCTCACCGGGTTCCGCATCACCTGAGCGGCGGGGAGAAAAAACGCGTTGCGATTGCAGGGGTGATCGCGATGGAGCCCGAAGTCCTCGTTCTCGATGAACCGACTGCAGGACTCGACCCCCGGGGGGTGCGGGATCTTATCGATGTTATCAACAATCTCTGGAAGACCTACGGGATGACGATCATATTCTCCACGCACGATGTGAGCCTTGTTCCCGAGGTTGCAGACTACGTGTATGTCATGGCGAAAGGAAAATTCGTTGCCGAAGGAGACGTCGAGCATGTTTTTTCGCAGGATGAACTTCTCACCTCAGTTCGGCTCGATCTGCCGGTCCTCCCGAAGCTCTTCCGCACCCTGCAACGGGAGGGGATCGGTGTTCCCATCGCATACAGGCTGAATGATGCAGAGCAATCCCTGGTCAGGGCATTCCGGGAAAAGCGATGATCGAGGAGATTTTCTATATCGAAAAGCAGGCATGCCGGGATAGTATGGTCCACCGGGTGGATGCACGGGTGAAGCTCCTCGCGGTACTGGGGATCATTGTTGCCGTTGTCGCCTTCCCCCTTTCAATTAACCTTTACCTGTTCGGAGCCCTTCTTTCTGTCTTTTTTGGCGTCTGCTGGATTATTTCAGGAATCTCCCCCTGGATCTACCTGAAACGCCTGGCACTGATCCTTCCGTTCGGCATTTCCCTTATCATTTTCCAGATATTTTTTAAGAACCGTTATTACGTGATATTCCATCCAATCTTCGATTTGCCTCTCGGGATCCACGT
>JAJRCL010000185.1 GCA_028679035.1 Methanomicrobiales archaeon
CTCACCAGGGATCTGATCACGTCCGGGGAGTGGGCTCACCGGCGACTGCGCAGATACAGTGTCAGTACCCCGCCCCGGCGCATCGTGCCGGGAAAAGTGCACCCCTACCAGCAGATCATCGACGAGATGCGGGAGACGCTCCTGCGCATGGGCTTCACTGAAATTGCCGGCGACGTTACCCAGTCAGCCTTCTGGAACTTTGATGCCCTTTTCCAGCCGCAGGACCACCCCGCACGGGAGATGCAGGACACATTTTACCTTGGAGAGCGACGGGAACTTCCCGAAGGCTACACCCGGGTAAGGGACATGCATATCAACGGGGCAGGTACCTCGTCCACCGGCTGGGGCGGGGTATGGAGCGAAGAAAAGGCCCGGCAATGCGTATTGCGCACGCACACCACCAGCCTCTCCATCCAGCACCTGGTCCAGCACCCGGAACCGCCGGTCAAAGCATTCTGTATCGGGAGAGTATACCGCCGGGAGGCCATCGATCCCACGCATACCCCGGAATTCGAACAGCTGGAGGGGATTGTAATGGATGAAGGTGTAACCTTCCGGCATCTGCTCGGGTACCTGCGCGAGTTTTATGCCGGTATGGGATTTGACGAGGTCCGGTTCCGCCCAGGATATTTTCCCTACACGGAGCCGAGCGTCGAACCGGAAGTATATATTGACGGGCTCGGGTGGGTTGAGCTCGGCGGAGCCGGTATATTCCGGCAGGAAGTCACCGCTCCCTGGGGGATCACCTGCCCGGTCCTCGCCTGGGGACTAGGCGTATCCCGAGTGGCGATGCTGAAGCTGGGTCTCCGGGACCTGCGTATGCTTTACAAGAGTGACATTGACTGGGTCCGCGCCACACCAATGCACCAGTATGGCGTGAAACGGGAATGAGAGCCCGGCCAGGTTCCATTCTGTCACCGTTCCGGTCCCTGGACACCTGGCGCATCCGCACGGCACAGGCTTTTTTCCCGGATGGGTGCACCGATCCCGATCTCGTTGGACAGGTTAACCAGATCCTTCAGGCAATCCTCACAGATGGTATGTGCGGGGATGCTGCAGGATCGTATCCGGAGAGTGCACATTTTTCCCCAAGTGTCGTCGCCTGGGCACGGCACGAACTCAGACCGGTCCTGGCGGGTATCGATACAAAAACAGACCCCGGGGCACTGTACGAGACGGTGCTTGCCCGCCCGGTGTTCTACCGGAGTGACGGAAAAGCAGGGCTGCAGCAGGGGATACGACGTAGCAGGGGTGCTTACTATACACCACGGGTGGTGATTGACTACATCCTCTCGGCGGCATTCCGGGCAGTGAATGCTGCTGGTATCAGCCGGAACGGGTTGAGGATCTGCGATCCAGCCTGCGGGTGTGGTTTCTTTTTGTCTGCAGCAAAGGAGATCCTTGCAGCCTCCAGTGCCCCTCACCAGCGCCCGGCAGCTGCATTTTCGTCGCTGTACGGCATTGACCTGGACCCCCTTGCAGCAAGGATCGCCCGTTTGAGACTTCGAGGCGGCGAGGGCGGGGCAGATGCCAGCGATCTGAGGTACCGCGTCGTTACCGGGGATGCCCTTGTCGGGGAGGACTGTGACCGGATTGTACGGGAGCATACACGCCCATTCCGCTGGCAGAGGGAATTTTCCGAAGTGTTTCAGGAGGGAGGATTTGCGATCGTCTGTGGAAATCCCCCGTGGGGGAGCCAGGGGCTCCGCGGGGCTGCACGCTTTCCGGGGCCCATCGAACAATATCTCCGCAGGCGCTATCCACGCTCTGCAGAGTATAAGCTGAATACCGCCTCTCTCTTTCTCGATAAGGGGATTTCCCTGCTCCGGGACGGAGGTGTGTGTGGATTTATCATACCTGATAGTCTCCTCATAGGAAAATACGCAGCCCGGCTGCGTTCCCTTATCCTCGACACCTGCCGGATCCTGGAGATTGTGCTGATCGGCAGGGATTTCTGGCAGGGGGCTACCCCGGGAAGGTCTGCTATACTGATCCTGCAGAAAGAACCGGACCCCGACAGAAGGAAATCCAATCAGGTCACCGCAGCATTTGCTCCCTCCCTGGATTCGCTCGGGAAGGAATCGATGATCCGGCACCAGTACCCCCAGATGTATTTCGCAACGGTACCGTTCACGCGTTTCCGCCTCCATTTTACCCCGGAGAGCATGATGTTCGTCCGGCAGATGGAATCAGGATCTGTCCCGCTTCACACCCTCGCAACCCTGCATACCGGAGTACGCTCCCGGATCGGCAGGACGGCGATCGTGTCGCCGTGGTGGAGAGGTCCCGGATGGTTTCCAGCCGTAACATCCGGAAGCGAAGTAACGCCGTACACCCTCTGCCCGAAGGGATCGTACATCCACGTGCAGCCGGACCTTCTCTGGGGCGGCGGGTGGGATCCCACTGTCATACCACGCGAGAAACTTATCGTGCGCCAGACCGGCGATAGGATCATTGCATCCCACGATCGGCAGGGCCATTACCACCTGAACAACTGCCATTCCCTGGTACCCGTTGGAGACCACATGCCGCTTTTGGTACTCCTCGCCCTGCTGAATTCACAAGCACTGAACTGTTATTACCAGCTCATCAGCCTGGAGAGAGGCCGCCCTCTTGCACAGGTCGATATCGACCTCATGCGTGAACTGCCCATCTGCAGTCCTGCTTCCGACTATATGCAGGATATCTGTTCCCATGTGAAACGGATCCAGCTCTGTGCAGCAAAAATCCAGGCTGCACCGGAAGGATCCGCGGCGGCGGCGCAGTGGAAACAGGAACTAAAAGCCGAAGACGCAATCCTACAGCAGATGGTAAACAATGCATATGGGGTAACCGAAGAGATGACGCGGATCGCGGAACGGATCTGGGACATTCCACGGTTACCTTCGACCAAAAATGTGCCCTCCCCATCCTTTTTAGGTGAGGGCAGCAAATGATCATGCAAACGTCGCAAAGCGCCCTGGCAGGCGTATGTCCTGGTGATCCCCTGTGCCCGTTGTCTCTCTGAACTTTTCTTACCTGGAACAATTGACCGGTGCATCCCGCAGCACAATCCTTGAGCGGCTTCCGATGCTGGGATCCGACATTGAGCGTATTGAAGAGGATCACGTCGACGTCGAGTTTTTTCCCAACCGCCCCGACCTGTACAGCACCGAAGGGGTTGCCCATGCACTCCGCGGGTTCCTCTCTATCGAGAGCGGTCTTCGCCAGTATCCGGTGCAACCGTCCGGGATGACGTTTACCAAGGATCCGAATATCCTCCCTATCCGCCCATATCTTGGCTCAGCGGTGATCCGCAACATGTCACTACACAGTGCGGCAATTGAAAGCCTCATGGGATTGCAGGAGGCGCTCCACTGGGCGCTTGGGAGGGGGAGATCAAAGGTCGCCATTGGTGTCCATGACCTTGATACCGTCGAACCGCCGTTCCGCTACTTCGCAGCCCCGCGGGATACCGCGTTTGTTCCCCTCGACTTTTCCCGGGAAATGACGATGGAGGAGATCCTGCGGGAGCACCCAAAGGGGAGGGACTACGCGCATATTGTCGAAAAATTTCCGCTCTTCCCGCTTATCGTCGACGCGAAGGAACAGGTCCTCTCGTTCCCACCCATTATCAACGGGGAACTCACCCGGGTGACCGAAAAAACCCGCAATATCCTCCTTGACACGACTGGCACCGATGCCCGGGCTGTGCGTAATTCCGTTAATATCCTGTGTGCTGCTCTCGCGGAAACCGGTGCACAGATCGAGAGTATCGACATCGATGGGGTTACCTGGCCGGACCTTGATCCGGTCCCGAGGACGGTCAGCACCCGGGAGTGCTCCGATCTCCTAGGTGTGGAGCTGGGGCCGGGCGAGACCTGCAGGCTGCTGGAAAAGATGCGGTTTGGGGCCCGTCCCCTGGGGCCGGAGCATGTGAATGTCTCTGTCCCGTGTTACCGGGCCGACATCATGCACGACTGGGATATATTCGAGGACGTGGCGATCGCTTATGGGTACGAACGGTTCACGCCATCCCTCCCGAAAGTCGCAACCATCGGGCACGAACATCCACATTCCGCACTCGCTTCCCGCGTCCGTGCCGTGTTCACCGGTATGGGTTATCTCGAAGTGATGCCGTTCACCCTTACCAGCGAGAGGGTCATGTATGCCCGGATGCGCAGGCAGGAACCCGCCGATGTGCTGCGGGTTTTAAAACCGATCAGCGAGGATCACACGATTGTACGGACCGGGATCCTGCCGCTCCTTCTCGAGATTCTGGAGATCAACCGTCACCGCGAGTATCCGCAGCGGATTTTCTGCGTGGGCGATGTCGTCACCTGCACAGAGACCTATCAGCGGGTTGCCGCCGTGAGCAACCATACTGCGGCAGACTTCAGCGAAGCCTACGCCTGTGCAGATGCGGTCCTGCGGGAGCTCGGGATTTCTGCCCCGGTCAAAGAATCAGATGACCCGGCATTCCTTGACGGAAGAAGAGGTCAGGTTGCGAGTGCGGATCGTATCACTGCGACGTTCGGTGAAGTCCATCCCGAGGTACTGAATGCCTTCGGGCTGGAATTTCCGGTTGCCGCGTTTGAGCTCGACCTCAGAGACGTACCGGGGTACCCTGCGTTGCAAGGTACTCCTTCACCTGCCGGACGGTGAATTGTCCGTAGTGGAATACACTGGCTGCAAGACACGCGTCGGCTTTCCCCCGGGAGAACCCCTCCTGGAAATGCATAAGCTCCCCCACCCCTCCACTCGCGATGACCGGTATTTCGACGGCGTCTGAGACCGCCGCGGTAATGGGGATGTCGAACCCATTTTTTGTCCCGTCGGTCTCCATGCTGGTGAGAAGGATCTCCCCGGCACCCCGCTCCGCCGCTTCCCGCACCCATCGGATCGCATCGATCCCGGTGGGTCGGCTCCCCCCGTACGTGACCACCTCATACCAGCAGGTGCGGTTGTCCGGAAGAATGACCTGCTGCGCATC
>JAJRCL010000186.1 GCA_028679035.1 Methanomicrobiales archaeon
CGGTCGCAGGATCGCCTCTATGGCTCTACCTGATCACGACGCTCGTTCTCGGGGTCGGCATTGGGGTGCTTGCCCAGCCGCAGCTTGTGGTGCGATTCATGACCGCCAAAGATACGCGATCGCTGAACCGGGCAGTCATGATCGGCGGTCCTTTCATCCTGATGATGACCGGCGTTGCGTTTACGGTTGGTGCACTCGCGAATGTTTATTTCCTGCAGCACGGGGGACAGATCGCATTCACCGCAGCGGGAAACAACGTCGACGCGGTCATACCGCTCTTCATCAACGAGGCGATGCCGGGCTTTTTTGTCGTCGTATTCATGGTCACACTGCTCGCCGCAGCGATGTCCACCCTCAGTTCCCTGTACCATGCGATGGGGACAGCCCTCATCTGCGACCTCTGGGGACGGGGCCGGGAGTGTGCACTTTCCCTGAAGGCCAATAAGGCCGGTGTCATCGTCATGATGGTGGTTTCGGTTATCCTTGCGTACCTGCTCCCGAACAATATCATTGCCCTCGCAACGGCAATGTTCATGGGCCTGTGCGCCTCTGCCTTCCTGCCCACGTTCGCTTACAGTATTTATGCAAAAAAGCCCTCTCATCAGGCGGCGCTCTGGAGTATGAGTACCGGTTCCGTCATCTGGCTGATCTGGGCAGCCTTTATCAACACCCGGGTCTCGAACCTGTTCAGGTGGGGGACCGATCCCTCCGCGCCGACCCTTGCACAGGTAATCCTGGGAAAGGCAACCCTTCTTCCCTTCCCCTGGTCTTCCATGGATCCACTGGTCGTTGCACTCCCGCTTTCGGCCCTTGCCCTTGTGATTGTATGGTTTGTCCGGCGGAGTCCTGCACAAGTGCCCTAGGAGAAAACACTTTTTCTCCCGGGGTATAACCACATCACCATGAGCATCAGGCTGAAACAATGCGAGGTAATCACGGGAGGAAAAGCGCCGCTCACCCGGAGGCAGATTCTGGAGCTTTCCCGGGAAGTTCCCGGCTGGGCGCTACTCGACGGCCACCTGCGCCGGAGCTTTACCTTTTCCGATTTCCGCGAATCCATGCAGTTTGTCAAGGAACTTGCGATCCTTGTCATTGAACAGGGGCATGCCCCCGATATCACCATCCGGGAAGGGCGGTTTGTCGAAGTGTCGCTGTTCACCTATCCGTGCGGGGGACTCACGGAAAATGATTTCATTATCGCAGCAAAAATCGATGACGAAATAAAAGCAAACGAAGTCTGGACGAAAGATACATAAAAGAGAGGTGAGGAATGCCGGGGTTTCAGCCGGTCAAGTTGAACGCCCGCACAATTTTTGACCGGATTACTTCTTTCGGGTATGCGCCGATTATCCGTTCGACCAGCTTACCCTGCGAAAAGAGCATGATCGTGGGAATCGCCGCGATGTTCATCCGCTGCGAGATCCGTGGATTTTCATCGGTGTTGCATTTCCCGAACGTTACTTTTCCGGAAAATTCGGCTGCGAGTTCCTCGATTGCGGGTCCCACCATCCGGCACGGGCCACACCACTCCGCCCAGAAATCCACAACAAGCCGGGGTTCTTTCCCCAGTATTTCCTGGAACATGGCTTCGGTAATGACCATCACCCCCGGATTTTCTTTCTTCTTCACTGATTCCTGTATCTCCTGTATGCGCTTTTTACGGGCTGTTTCCAGATCGTCGTCCATGCACAGAGTATCGCACATCCACTATTTATTGTCTGCCGCCCTACGGTCGTGGTCCGGACGAGCTAGCAAGGGCACCGGCCGGAACGATTATCCGGCCGTTTCAGGTTCCGGTAATAGTCGGGATCAGGGCAAATTATATCTCTCACCATGGCGATATATTTAAACTCGGGGAGCGAGGTGGGGTAGTCAGGATATCCCGACGGGCTCATAACCCGTAGATCGATGGTTCAAATCCATCCCTCGCTATACGGCTTCTTTTTTCGAATTCACCTGTAATAGATCCAGGTATCTTTGGCAGGAAAGAATTATTTTCAACAATCGTTCAGAACGACTCGAGGCCGACCTGGAAACTTCCCTTTACAAAATCAATATTCCTGCAGAAACACGACTCTCCTTCGATAGTGAGCGGATATTGCCCGGACAGGCATCCGATGCACAGCTCTCCTATATCGATGCCGATCGCTTCAACCAGGGATTCGAGGGAAATATGGTGCAGGGACGTTGCAGAAATACTCTCCCGGACCTCTTCCACATCCTTATCGCTTGCGATGAGCTCTTCCCGGGTAGGCATATCCACTCCCAGGTAACAGGGAGCGATGATAGGGGGGGAGCCAATGCGTACATGGACCTGGGCGGCTCCTGCCTCCCGCATCATCTCCACGATGTGCCGTGAGGTCGTCCCCCGCACAATGCTGTCATCGATCAGGATGACCGACCGGCCGCGGATATGGTCGCGGATCGGATTGAGTTTTATCCGGGTTGCGGTTTCCCGGTCCTTCTGGGACGGCTTGATGAACGTCCGGCCCATGTACCGGTTCTTCATGAGAGCCTCCCGGTAGGGAATGTGGGACTGCTCCGCGTATCCGATGGCAAGCGATGTTCCGGAATCAGGAACCGGGGAAACGAGGTCGGCTGATATGGGATCTTCCTCGTAGAGGTACGCACCGATTTTGCGACGGATATCGTACACCAGCCTGCCTTCAATCACCGAATCGGCTCGTGCGAAATAAATGTATTCGAAAATGCAGTGTGCCTTGTTGCTGCAGGCCGTTATCTGCGTGGACGATACACCATTGCGGTCGATGGTCAGGATCTCCCCGGGTGCTACATCCCGGGTGAGCGTTCCCCCGATCGCGTCGATGGCAACGCTCTCCGATGCGACGATGTGGTGATCCTCCCCGAACGTCCCGTAACAGAGGGGTTTTATGCCCAGCGGGTCCCGGAACGCGTAGATCGTATCGTCGAGGAGAAGAACGACGGCATAGGATCCGCGGAGTTTACGCATGCAGAGGACGATCGCGTCCTCGATATTATTGGAACGACGGTATTCGTGCGCGATGACGCTTGCGATTACTTCCGTATCGGTGGTGGTAGAAAAGATCTCACCGAGCTGCTCAAATTCCGCCCGCAGTTCTTTGGTATTGACGAGATTCCCGTTATGGGCGATGGAAAAAAAGTGATCCTTGAACCGGAAATTGAAGGGCTGGACATTTTCCGGAAGATCCGCCCCGGTCGTCGGGTACCGCACATGGCCCACCCCGATGAAACCACGAAGGCCGGAAAGGACCTCCTCGTTGAATACCTCCCCTACCAGGCCCTGTCCCTTGTGCTTGTAGAACCGCAACCCGTCGAACGTTGAGATTCCGGCACTCTCCTGCCCCCGGTGCTGGAGTGCATAGAGGGCATAGTAGAGAGGAACTGACGCATCGCCAGCATCGACGATGCCAACGATTCCGCACATAAAAAGTAATCAGTGTGTTGGGATTTTAGGCTTTTTATTTACCCAGCGATATCCGCGGAGTCTCTTCGATCTGCCGAAACCACAGGAAGAACAGACCTTGTGGCTCACGTGATATGAAGCCCTGCCGCAACGACGGCACGTAATGTGGGACTTCTTCTGCCGTTTTCCCATTGAGGGTGTACCCTTCGTCATGCTCTTCCACTCCTTTATTCGACCAGGGGAGAAATGTAAATTACGTTATCGCCCCGTACGATCAGTGTCCCGACCTTGACAACCTGGCCACTGATTTCCTCCTCGGCCTTATCCAGCACGAGGTTCATGTGGACATCGTATCCCTGCAGGACTCCCCGTATCTCCCGTCCACCTTTCAGTGAAACGATGACCGGCTGGCGGTTCAATACCTGATCTAAAATCTCCAAAGGTCGTTTTGTCATATTCTTACCTAAGAGGCTTGTTCTGGAGTACTATACATGCGAAGCAGTGATACTTAAATATAACGAACGTAGGCTCCTGCACCATTCCGGAACAAATCGGAATCCACAACTTTCCTCCAGAAATAAAACAATCCCCCTCTCTCCGGTCTGCAGAACCGCGGGCAGGTGAACCGACACCAACCTTTACTATGTTGTTTATAAATTACATACAGGACGATGCGGCCATTACTGATTAAAAAACGCCATCCGATCCGCAAGGCCGACATTGCGGATCTCATGGACAGCCTGCGGCGGGAGATTGGCGGGGAGGCCCAGGTCTTTCAGTCCGAGCGGATCGAGATTGCAGAGACCGATTCGGATTTCCTGCTCTATATGGTGGATAAAAAACCTTCCCTGATGCGCTATTCGTCCTGGGTCTTTCCCACGGTCCGGGGAGCCATCGAACGCCCCTTTTCCGGGCGTCGTATCACCGTGGATGCGGGGGCAATTCCCTTCGTCATAAAGGGTGCAGACATCATGCGCCCGGGGATAAAAACCATCACGGACGACGTAAAAGCGGGTTCACCGGCGCTCATCGCAGACGACCGGTATGGGAAACCCCTCGCGGTCTGTATCGCGTTACACGATGCGCCGGCGATGCGAGCAGCGGAAAAGGGCAAGATGTGCAAGAATATCCATTATGTCGGAGATGATCTCTGGAACATCGAAATTTAGGCGAAGACAGTGAGATACTATTAAATAAATTCATCATAGACATTCCTTTATGAGTAAGCTGCTCGACACCATCATCGGCAGATCCTCCACAGTCGGTGAGGACGATTATATGGAACTGGACCTTGCGTCCTTCGAAGGGGCCGAAGGGGAGGAAACGGCCTCGATGTACGTGAAGGTTGCAGCCATTGCCGATCTGAAAGAAACCCCGAAAGTGAAGGACGAAGTATACAACGGGAATATCGTTATCGTTGATATCTCCAAACTGAAGATGGATAAGATCACTTACGAACGTGTTCTCAAGGACCTCAAGGAGGTTGCAAAGGACGTCAACGGGGATATTGTCGGCCTTGGGGACCAGAAATACATCGTCATTACCCCGATGTCGGTGAAGATTTCCCGTGAGAAGATCGGTGGGGCTCGTTGAAGGTCCTCCTCCCCAGCCGCTGTCCACAATGCAACGCTGAGATCCAGTTCCAGTATCAAACGGAAGAAATACCCTATTTTTCTGAAATCATGCTTGTTACCGCAACCTGTGACTGCGGGTTCCGGTGCGTGGATACCCTGATCCTGAAGGAAGCGGAGCCGGTCGAGTGGACGATACAGGTCGAGGATATCGGGGATCTCAGTGCGCGTGTTGTCCGCAGCAACCGTGGAAAAATGCAGATCCCGGAGCTGGGGATTTCAATCGAACCGGGTCCTGCCTGTGAGGCGTGCATCACGAATGTGGAAGGCATCCTGTGTCAGGTAGAGGACGTCATTGGCCGGGTCCTTACCTGGGCTGAGGGTGCTGAACGGGAGCGGGCTATGGCCCTGCTGCAGGAGCTGGAACAGGTGCGCGAAGGACGAAAGGCTATCACTATCATCATATCGGATCCTTCCGGTAACAGCGCGATCATCAGCAACAAGGCGACAAAATGTACGCTTCCGGAAGATCAGGGATAGTTCTGCACATCCAGACCACGCTTCCTGATGGAACGGCCGCTTATCCTTGTTAAAAAAAGAGTATACGGGTTACTCTACCGCAATCCCCTGTATGCGGACGACGGGTTCATCTGTGATCGTACCGACGACTTTTGCGTCCGGGTAGAATTTCCTCACCCCGGCAACGGATTCCTCCGGCGCAATAAAAGCGTACCCCATGCCCATGTTGAAGGTGCGGTACATTTCTTCCTGAGAGACATTCCCATTTTCCTGAAGCCAGCGGAAAATGCCGGGCGGGGGAATTGGATCGGAAAAATCGAACCCATACCGGGTCAGCCGGGTGAAGTTGCGCAGACCTCCCCCGGTCACGTGGCACATCCCGTGGATCCCGAAATGACGGGTCACGGCAAGGACCTCATGGTAGATC
>JAJRCL010000187.1 GCA_028679035.1 Methanomicrobiales archaeon
ACTGTGCACCGGCGCTCACCTACTTCAATTTCGATGAGCCCTGCAGTTTCAGAAAAACCACCTTCTTTCTTTACCTTTGTCTTCTTCCCGGACGCTTCCTGGAACGATCGGCGGGAGCCCCCGGCGTCACCCAAAGGAAAGAGGGTGTGCGGGGGCGGGCTCATTTCCCGGGGCTTTGATTTCCCGGGGCGTCCCATCCGTCCTCCGATACGTGTGCCCCCCCGCGGCCGGACCTCAAAACCGGCGAGGTGGCTGACCATATGCACCGGATTGTCCCTATGAGCAGAATCCCAGGTCTTGCGCCGCTGCAGCTGGTGGGTCAGGCCAAGGCAGGCAAGCAGGACAATGTAGTCCCGGATGAAGAGGGTATCACCGTCTGTCTTGTGCGGGATGAGCAGTTTCTCGAGAAGATCTTTTACCTGGTTACCTCGAAGAACCAGCCCCTTCGGTGAGATCGTTCCTGTTTTTGCTATAGTCATCGCGAGATCCTCGATCTCTGCACACGTGCAGTCGTCCCACAGGTACGTGTACGCGGGATGCAGAGGGATGCCGGCGAATGCCATCTCAACCGCTTCCAGCTCGGTTTCCGGCCGGGTCTTCCCACCTTCGAGGCGCCACCATTCCTCGCAATATCCGACCGGCATCAGGGGGTGATTATTTTCCAGAAATTCACCGTACGAGACCAGCAGCTCCCCGATATCCAGGATTGCATCTACCTGCCCGTTCAGCTGTTCCGCCGCTTGCGCATCGTCGATGCGCAGGACCTCTCCGGACGTGAGGCGCACCGTTGGTCCCTCTATGGAGTCCACAGGAACAACCCCGACAGCTTTTCCTGGCCGCTCCACCTTCATCTGTGTCCCGACAGCGAGGAACCCTCCGAGGAGATGCATGGTGGACGGGTTCAGCCCGGCGGCGGCAAACCCGCTGTTGCGCGACCGCCCATATCGCAGCCGGAATCCTCCCCTGCGCATCGGGTGGGCAAAGACCGGCCTTCCCCCGATAAGATCCTGCAGGTACTTGTCCCTGGGCTTAATCACGGCACTGTCATCGCCCCCTTTCTTTGTAACGGCGGAAAGCCCCTCCAGCCATTCCCAGCCGCTCACTTCCAGTTTTTTGACATATTTCTGGAGTTTCGGTGCCTTCAGGGCAATCCCTTCGGCAATGACGAGCGCCATCCCCCCACGGATGCTGTTGGTCTCGATACGGGACAGGTTGCGGTATCCGCTGACCTCCTCATCTTCGGTGGCTTCCCCATCGATACAGACCGGGCAGTTGGTAACGATCAGGCGGATCTCCTCATCCTTGGGCAGATATTGCAGGTTGTGCCGGGAATTGTACTGGCGGATTTCTTCGATATACCGCTCTACCTCATCCGGACGGGACTTGAACCGGTCGATCCCGAGTGCCCGGCGGACATAGTCCCCGACGAGGACCGACAGTACTTGTGCAGTCCCGCCTGCGGAACGTATGGGGCCCGCATAGTAGATTTTCAGGTATTCCGTGCCATCGTCGTTTTTTCCAATACCGACCTTTGCGATGCCTTCTGTTGGTGCCGCAACGACCCCTTCGGTCAGCAGTGCCATTGCCGTGCGGATCGCATGCTCCAGCACCTCTTCACGGGAGGTTTCGCCAAAACGGCGTTCCACGAAATGCCGGCTGATTGCAAGTGAAACCTCTTCGCGGGACATCTCCTCCTCCAGTTTGCGGATGTCACTGGCGACTCCACGGATTCCGAGCAGCGTTTCGACCCGTTCCGCGATCCCGTTTGCGACCGGGATCTCCACGACGGTGGTCGGGTCTGCCCCCCGCTCCCGTGCCTGTCCCGCCCGCTCGACAGCCTGTGCAAGGGCCCCCTCCAGGGTCGTGAAGTACCCCTCGATGCGGGGCGAGATCTCCATGGTGGATCCGGTCAGCACCGGGAAACTTAACATAAGCGGATGGAAATTACCGGTAACGCTCCCATCGCCGACAAATAGAAATAATGGACTCGCAGAGATCGGGACAAGAGTCATTGGATCGGCCAAATCTGTGATAGGGCGTTTTCCTGCCCGGTTTCGCGATATTTATATAACGATCAATAGCGAGAATCCCCGTATCCTCTACACAGGGTGTGTTTTGAAATGGTACAACGAACGTTGTTTCGTAATTGGTGTATCGCGCTGCTGACCATTCTGGTCATGGGAGCGTGCGTAATTGCCGGGTGTTCGCAGCCTACAGGGCAGCCACCGGGAAGTACTACGACTACCTCTACCACCATCACCATCTCTGCGACCGCAACACCGACCGGTACTGGTATCCAGCCAGTGGGGACAACGAGCCCTACCTCTACGCGGCCGGCAGCCGGAAGCGTAAGGGCCATCGACTTTAATCTTATGCTCCCTCTCCTCCCGAATGCACCGGCGGGGTGGACTGCAGGAGATCCGCAGGGTGCAACCTTGACGGTGACAGGCGGTGCCTACAGCTTTGCCAGCCGTGAATACACGAGCGGTGAGAAGCGGGCTACCATTACCATCTGGGACTCCGCATATTACAACATCGGCGGCTGGGACCTGTGGAATGCCAACTATCAGTATTCATCGACGGAAGGGTACTGGAAGACTAGTAGTGTTGGGGGCTTCCCCTCCTGGGAATCCTATACTAAGAGTTCCAACTCCTATTCGACCTGGGTGGGTGTCGATGAGAGGTTCAGTGTCCTGATCAACGTTGAGAATGGATCCAAGGCGGACCTGGACACCTTTGTCAATGCGATTAATTATGGCGGTGTGGGAGCGCTGACGTAATTCGCTCTTTTTTTCTTATTTTTTCCTGAAATTCCTCAGATAGACCCTTTCGGGCGCCCGGCTTCATAGCCGTTGAAAAAACGAGATACGAACTCAGGAATGGTTTATTCCGGTTCTCTTTCGATCCGTCTGCACCGGTCAAATGAGGACTCACTTGGATCAATTCCCTGCAGTTCCATCGCCGTCTGTATTCCGCTCTCGTCAACCCGCATGAGGGTCGTCTCGAGAATTCGGCGCTCTGCCGGGGCTGCATTTTCCATCGCTTTCTTCAGGAACGGAATCGATCGCGGGCCCATCCCGCAGAGAGCACGGGCGGCTTCGCCACGCATCGTTCGGTCACTGCCCAGGAGCACCTCGATCAGTGGTTTGATCGCGGGTTCTCCTACGCCAGAGAGTGCAGCTGCGGCGTATCCACGCACCTTCGGGTCTGTGTTCTCCCGCAGAAGTTCCAGAAGCGGATGAATGGAAGGAATTCCGATCCGAGCGAGTGCCCGTGCCACATACCATCGCACATC
>JAJRCL010000188.1 GCA_028679035.1 Methanomicrobiales archaeon
GCAACGCCGGTTTCCGTCATATCGTTCACAATCCAGACCTGACGGGTCCCGGGGTGAAGGGTACGGGCGGTTTCCAGCGTTTTTCCGATCTCTAACGGTTCGGCAATCCCGGAGAGGCCCGTGCTGTTAGCAAGCAGGGAGGGTTCGAGATAATTAATCCCGGCACAGAGTACCGGGGTCTGGGGGAACAGATCCCGGTGGCGGCGGAGGAGAAACTGGAACGCGTAATCATCAATACCAAGGACCGCATCGAACCGGACGTCCGAGTACTTAATCCGGTACACCTCGTACAGCTTCTGCTGGTACCCGGGCTGGTCCACCCGGTCGGCGTCGATATATTCATAGTACGCCTTAACGGGACGGGGACTGCCTGCCAGGGCTGACTCGATCCCGGCAGTAATTTCCTGGGTCCAGGGATCACCCTGGTTTGATGAACAGAGGATGAGAATGGTGGCTTCCGGAGGATTCTGTGCGCTCGCGATACCAGCGCCGGCAGAAAACAGGAAAATTACGCAAGAGAGAAGAACAGCTTTCTGCAAAAATACCGACGTTCCCGGATGGGGCCGGATTCGCGATCGCATACGAGGATTGTCCACTGTAGGTGAAAATTTTCATCACATCCTTTAATGGGTTTCTGATAAAAGCGCCAAAATTACCAGTTTCCTTCGTTTTCCGGGGAAGTCGTGGCTCCCTGAAACCGTATTTTATTTTCGATTTGATAAAATCTCTTTTCCATGATGAGCGTTGCCATCCTCATGCATCTGTTTTTTCTGGGGGATTAGGATAGTAATCTCTTATAGGAGTATTTCCTACAATGAGTACAGGAGCACAGATGATCCAGCTTATCTGCCGGCAGTGTCATGGGACCGGAACAATTCCGAACGAGAATTATGAACTGTGCAGGGAACTGAAAAATTGCGATTCAAAAAAATATTTCGGTATCTATGAACGCGACTATGGCGAGACGGAGGACCATGCCCATTCCGGGTGCGGATGTGAGAAGGTGATTACCTGTCCGAATTGCAGCGGGTACGGTATTCTCACTTTTGCTGACGAGGAATGGGAAGTGAAGCTCGTCCCGGAAGTGGGCGAGGGCGAGGAATAATTAACCCGCGTTTTCCGGATGGATTTCAAAAATCTGCATTTTCCGGCCATATTACTCACGCCCCACGCATTGAACCTTTATATACTCTGCATCGGGAATACTCCGTGTTCATGTTACAGCGGGCAGGATATATGGAGAGAGGAGAAGACTGTATGTTCATCCGGCTTCCCTCTCTCGGTTCTTTCCGGGTTGGCATGCCGGAAATTTCCCGGGTGATCAACAGGGGTCAGGCCGCCCCTGTCGTCGCCACATCACAGCATGGAGCAGGTGCCCGGCATTCCTGCTGGTTTGAAGCGGGCTCGGTACACCGTTCCCGTTCCGGGCGTGCCCTCGTTTTCACGATCGGGCAACGACACTACACGATACCGGTACAGAGTGTTTCGCTCCTTCTCTCCCGCCAGAGGCAGTATGCTGCTGTCGCGGCGATGACAGGTCCGCCGGTCCCGTAGGGGTCTATTCCGGGCTTTTGGGCAGAAGGCCCAGCTTTTTTACGGCATACCAGGAGAGAAGAGTCGCAAATACTGTCGAGAGTATGATGGTCCACAGGAACCATGGAGCATCGCCCGGGGTCAGGTTAAATGCGGTGTTTCCTGCGACGGTTGCAATCGTGTTGGGGACAAGGAGCGCCGTCCCGATAATAGTTAGGTAGGCTACCAGGAGGGCCAGACGGTTGTTGAGAACCTGGAGCTGGTTGTTATAGATGGACTGCAATACTTCGAGACCGCTTGCCAGTACCTCGCTCAGGTGCTCGGACAGCCCGATCTGGGAGTTTACCTCTCCGATCAGTGCGTTCAGCCGGTTAAGGATTTTTGCATCATCGGTGAGCAGGTCAGCATCACCGTACCGGATCGCATTAAGCGTATCAACGGTTGACCAGAGACCCCCGAGATAAATGATCAACGCGTGTTTCATTTCATAGATCTTGGGGCCGACGATCATGCGTGACGTTTTCGGGTCAGCGAGTTCTTTGCTCAGCCGGTCCCCCTGTTCTTCGATACCCCGCAGGTAATCGAAATTCTTTGAGTTATTTTCTTCAATGATCCGGATCAACAGCAGGGTCATTTTGTCCGTCTGTAATTTTTTCTGGGGAATCTTTCTCAGGAGTGTTTCGGCGTAACGGCGGACGCGGAAAAACCGTTTTACCTCGGTTGTATGCAGCGTGACAAGGAGGCGGTCACGGATGAGGATAAGGAGCGGATTGATTGTTACCTCAAACCCGTCCAGCGAGATTGCGGGGAGAAGAATGCCCATCTCATTCTGCAGATCCTCGTATCCGCCGGTCGGATCTTTCAGGAGGTTGCGGACCAGGAGATCGGAAAAGCCAAGCGGCGTGGTAACGGCGAACAGGCTCTTATCAAAATCGTCAACGAGAAAGTCGATCCATGCGATCTGGGCTGTGTTGACCAGATCGATGAAGTCCGTGACATTTTTTGAATCCTTTTTTTTCGTCTCACCGGCAGTGAGCACTGCGCAGAAGCCTTTCTCTTCGTACGAGACGGTCGTATCCGTTACCGTCGCTGGAACATTCCCCGGAGATGCCGCATTCTCCGCCATAGTACCAGTATGATACTCCGTTCCTCATCAGATTTCCCTTTTTCCTATGGGTATTTCCCATTTATCCCCGGATTTTATCTTGAAAAAAGGCAACAGGGCCGGGAAATTCTCGAATTTCCTAAAAGCGGATTGAAATGAGCCCCTATACATTCCAAGGGCCCAAAGAATGACCCGGGATAGTGTGCAATTACGATGAGCCGGTTCTCAGCAGGTAGATCCGCCGGACCGCTTCCTTCAGGTAGGGAAGAGCCGTCGCATAGGAGAGGCGGACCCAGCCCGGGGCGTAAAAGGCAGTGCCTGGTGTCACCGCAACATGCCCCTGCATGAGCCAGTGGCGTGCGACAGCGACATCATCCCCCTTCACGTCAATAAAGGCGTAGAACGCTCCGTCCGCCGGGGCGACTGCATATCCCATTCCCCGGAGTGCCTCCAGCAGGTAGGTGCGCCGCTCATCAAACTCCCGGCGCATCATTTCCACGGTGTCCTGGTCACCACGCAGGGCGGCAACCCCTCCCCACATCGCAAAGGACGTGGGGTGCGTCACCGAATGCTGCTGGACCGTCAGCATCTGGCGCGTGACTTCCGGAGGGGCGACCGCATACCCCAGCCTCCATCCGGTCATCGCGAAGGACTTGGAAAATCCATTCACGGTGATCGTCCTCTGCGCCATATCCCCGACCGACGCAAAGGAGATGTGCTCTCTGCCGTAGACGAGTTTCTCATAGATCTCATCAGAAAGTGCAAAGAGATCGTAGTCCTCGCAGAGATCGGCAACCAGTTGCAGGGAGTGCCGCTCCATGACCGTACCGGCAGGGTTCGATGGTGAGTTCAGCAGGATCATCTTCGTCCGCGGCGTAATCCGGTCCTGGATGGAATCATCGACCTGGAATGTACGCGGGTTCATGGGAAAGTGGACCACTCGCCCGCCGGCCATCTGCACACAGGGTTCATACGAGACCCAGGCAGGATCGATAAGGATGACCTCGTCCTTCGGGTTGAGTACTGCCTGCATGGCAAGGTAGATCGCATGTTTCGCCCCGCAGGTCGCAATCACCTGGGAAGGTGTACAGTCAAAACCGTTTTCCCGGCGGATTTTCTCCGCAATTGCCTGGACCAGCTCCGGTATTCCGCTGCTGGGGACATAGTGGGTTTCCCCGCGGCGCAGTGCTTCGATGCAGGCATCCTTGATATGCTGCGGAGTATCAAAATCCGGCTCCCCGATGGAGAGGGAGATCACATCGATTCCCTCCCGTATCATTTTCTTTGCGATATCCGAGATCTCGATCGTCGCCGACGGGGCTACCCCCGCGATGCGGTTCGAGAGGGCTTTCATCGCAATCGCTGGACGAGTTTTACAGCTGATTCAACGGCGCGGCGTGCATAGTCAATGCGCTCCTGAGCTTCGAGCCGCGTCATTCCGGGACCGGAAATCCCCAGGGTTACGGGTTTTCCGTACTCGAGGCCAAGGTCCATGATTTTCCGTGCCGCATGCTGCAGGACGATTTCATCATGCTGGGTCGATCCCTCGATGACTGCTCCCAGCGTGACCACGGCATCGACCTTCCCTTCTTCGAGCATCTTCTTGACGCCGATCGGGACATCGAACGATCCGGGAACATAGAATGTGCTGATGATCTGTGCCCCGAGGAACTGCGCATGCTCCTTCCCTTCGATCTCCATCATGTAGGTGATGTCCCGGTTGAACTCCGATACCACAAAACCGAGTTTTACCGCCATACGTATCTCTTCTACTATCTCGTCACCTGCCTATAAAACGGTTCCATCAGGGAAACGGATAGGTCTGGAAGTCGGGTATTCCGTGAATCTGTTGAAAGACAGGAAATGCTCAGGAAGATACTGCCGTAAATTGGCCGTATCCCGGAAAAAAGAGCGTATTCATCCGAAAGAGAGGGCCTCTTGCCCCCCTTCTGCCTGCGGACCACCGGAAATCCCAAGCAGGACGAGAATTGCGGGCATTGCGATGATCGCCCCAATGAGGGCAAACCCAACAGAGATCACGGTGACCGCCCCAAAGTTGTTGATCATCCCGAAATCCGAGAGCATGAGGGCGGCAAACCCGAATACCGTGGTGAGCCCTGACACGGTGATCGCTGTACCGATCCTCTGGACTGAGTACTGTATTGCCGGGATGAGCGCGAGCCCGTTTGCCCGTTCCTCGTAAGCGCGTTCCATGATCAGGATCGTGTACTCGGACGCGACCCCGATGCTCATCGATCCCAGCGTTGCAGTGAGCGGCGTATAATCGATGCCGAACATGTACATGATCAGGCCGTTCCACCCGACGATGAGTACAATCGGCACCAGGGGGGTGACCGCTTTTCCGGCCTTCCAGTACACCACGAAAAGGAAGACGAAAATCAGCACGAACGCAATCACCGTCATCACGGTCTTTCCGGCACTGATCTCGCGGATCAGGTTGGTGAACATCTCCGACATACCGGTCACTTCGGCGGTCACACCCGGTGGCGGGGACAGGTAGTCGAGGTCACGGCGCAGCAGGTCAACCTGCGACATGCCAGCCTGGTTCGTCATGGAGACGTAGTAGAACTCCATTATGGCCTCAGAATAGCCGTTCATGTACCGCTTCCGTGTGTCGGGAGGAATGCGTTCCAGTGCCTGTTCCAGTTCACCGTCGGTTGCGGGGAGCACCCCGCCGTTGTACTGCCGCACCCACGTAGCGAGGCTCGCCGACCCGATGATCTTACTGTTATGCTCTTCTTCATACCGCTGGAACTCGTCCATCCAGCGAATCCCGTCGACGCTGACCACCCGGTCCCCGCGCACGAGCACCGGCATGCCGGACATCGACTCCATCATCCGGCTGACCTTGTCGAGCTGCACCTTTGCCGGCATATCCGGGGGGACGAACGTCTTTTCATCGGTGTTGATCGGGACAACGTTGTCCATCTGGAACCCTACAAACGCAGCGAGCCCAAGGATCAGGAGCACCGGGATGGGGTTGTGGGCAACCCACCCGACAACACGACCAATCCCCTCGTCATAGCGCTCGATCATGCTTTTTTCACCGGCGTGACTGGATGCTGATGAAAGAGGGCGGTACTGAAAGAGTACACCGAAAGTGGGCACAATGAATAATGCCGCAAGGTAACAGGACGCGATCCCGATTACGCAGACGATTCCGAATCCCGCAATCATCGGGAGTGGCGAGATCCAGAGGGCGAGGAATCCCATCGCCGTCGCAAGCATCGCATACATCACCGAAGGGCCGGCCTTTGTTAAGGTGGTCCGCACCGCGTCGGCAACTGACGATTTACGGGCCTCTTCGTCGAACCGGGCATGGAACTGGATCGCATAGTCAATCCCGATACCGATGAGGACGGGGAATGCCGCGATGACTGCCATGCTGATCTTCATCCCTGACCAGCCGATGATCCCAAAGGTGAAGATCAGGCCGGTGGCAACGATCCCGACCGAGAGCAGCCGGTAGCGCACATGGCCAAAAAATATCCCGACGGCGATGACCATCAGCACCATCGCAGCCATAATCAGGGTGCTCATCGATGTGCCCATCGCGGTACTCATCTGCTCGCTGAAGGGAGCTTCTCCGGTCAGGGTCACCGTAACCCCTGGTGGATGTTCCTTTCCGTGGATCCGGGCATCGATGGTATGGACGAGCGCGAACGTGGACTCCTGAGAGACCCCCGGCTCAAGCGTCGCCACGAAGATCGTCATCGTGTTCGAGGGTACATAACGGGAGCGTACTTCCAGCGGGATGCGGTCCAGGGCGATCCGCAATTCCCCCGGTGAGGTCGGGAGAAGTCCACCGTTCACGCCGCGGATCATCCCGGCGATGCTGCTCGTGCCGGTGATATACCGTTCTTTTTGGATCTCGGTCTCGAGGTCGTCAATAAAGTCGATCACCGCGGGGTCCAGGATGTTGTCCGCTTCAACAAGGACCATCAGGCTTTCTGACTGGTACGTGGTGGTGTAGTGCGAGAGAAGGTTGTACCGTTCAGTGTCCTCCCGTACGTAGGTCTTCATACCGGTCTCCATCCCGACAAACGTCATACCGACGAATGAGAGAAGGAGCGCGACCACCAGTGCTGCTGCTGCGAGCCGTGGCCGCCGGATTATCCCTTCCGCGATATGCCCGAATATGGACATCACGGAACTCCGCCGGGCATTATCGCCTCTTATTCAGTGTCATAGGTAGCAAATCCGTTGGGTGAAACCGGATTACCCGAACGGAAGAGGAATTATGGATTTCCGCTCTTCCTGCGCAGGCGCATCACGTAGTACCCAAGACCGACGATCACGGCAAGGATCACCGCGATAACGATTGGGTTGCCAAGTGTACCGGCCAGCCCGGTCTGCGGGACGACACCGATGGTGATTTTCATGGTATCCGAAATCTGGGAATTGTCCAGTGCATCGCGGTACCGGATCTCGGAGTCGAGCCCGTACTCCTTCTCCGTTGCACCGGCATCGACGGTCACATCGAAGCGGGCGGTCGCAGTCTGGCCGGGTTCGAGATCTCCGAGATATGCGGTGTCATCGTTGCTCGTGAATGGGTCCACTGCGGAGATGCGTGCCTGGGCATTGTATGCAGTTGCGGCACCGACGTTCTTGTACTGAACCTCAACGACTTTTTTCTCCCCGGGAGACACGGCAATAGACGTGGAGATCACCGAGAAATCGATCTTTGGTCCGACCGGAATCCCAATGGTAACTGTTTCTGAGGTAGCTGACGCTCCCTCATCATTCTCGTACGTGAGATACACATCCAGCGGGTACGATTGCGGTTCTGCATTGCTGGACACCGATACTTTGAAGGTGCACTGCACGGTGCTGTCCCTGGGGAAGTCTCCTATAAACACGGCGCTGTCCGTGGGGACCAGGGGGCTCGCTCCGTTCCGTGCGATTTTCACCACCGAGTTCTTGGCATTGTCATACCCGACGTTTTTCAGGGAGAGCGTCAGGTACCCTTCCGTGCCCACGTTCAGATGCTCGGTTTTCATGTCCAGAACGGTAAGACGGGCATCCGATTTTACGCTGATATTCAGCGGGATCTCGATCGTCTTGTGCTGGTAATAGTACCGGATGGTATCGGTCCCGTATTGTTCAGCCTCTTCAAGATAGGTGTAGGTCAATTGCA
>JAJRCL010000189.1 GCA_028679035.1 Methanomicrobiales archaeon
CGGGAGATTTCCAGCGCATGCCGGACATTCTGTTCAACCAGCAGGATGGTGAGACCTTCTTCATTCAGCCTCTTCAGCGTTCCCAGGACCGTCATGACCAGTTTTGGGGAGAGACCCAGGGAAGGTTCATCCAGGACGAGCATCTTCGGCTGTGCCATCAGACTCCTTCCGATCGCGAGCATCTGCTGTTCCCCACCAGAGAGTGTCCCGGCAAGCTGTGTCTCCCGTTCTTTGAGAACCGGAAACAGATCATAAATGTGGTTGAAATTCTTCTGGTCTCCCGTCGCATACGCGCCGAGCTCAAGATTTTCCAGAACCGTCATTTTTGGGAATAGTTCTCTTTTTTCCGGGACCAGGGCGAGCCCCTTGCGCACGATTTCATGCGTCGGCAAACCGTCAAGCCGGTTTCCCTCGAAAGTAATTGTCCCGCTTTGCACCGGGTTCAGTCCAAAAATTGCACCGACGAGTGACGATTTGCCGGCACCGTTGGAGCCGATGAGGGTGACGATCTCCCCTTCATCCACGTGGAAAGAGACGTCCCAGAGCACCTGCAGCCCGGCGTATGCAACACTAATCCCGGAAACAGAAAGCAACCAGAAGCACCCTTAGAATGCGTAGCGTTCCCCGAGATATGAATCTATTACATGCGGGTCAACCGCGATTTCGGCAGGGGTCCCTTCTGCGATTTTCTCCCCGTGATCCAGCACCACAATCCGGTCTGAAAGCCCCATGATAACGCGCATCACATGTTCGATAATGAGAATCGTAACGCCCTTGTCACGGATCTCGCGGATCAGCCGGATGGCTTCCTTTCCTTCGGAAGGATTGAGTCCGGTCGTCAGTTCATCGAGGAGAAGAAGCTTCGGATGAGAAGCAAGGGCACGTGCCAGCTGGGAGCGGCGGAGTTCGATCAGGTTCAGGTTCGTTACGGGAATGTCCCATTTTTCCTGGGACAGCCCGACCGCAGCAAGCTGCTCTCCGGCCTCTTTGCGCGCCGCATCGAGGGTAAGTTTCCTTCCATTCCCATAGAGGGCACTAATCATAACTCCTTCCCGTGCACTCAGGTTGGGAAACGAGTGGGCATGCTGGAATGTCTTCGCAATCCCTTTCTTGCACAGCCGGTTTAAGGATAACCGTGAAATGTCTTCCTTTTCGAAATATATGCCCCCGGAATCTGGGCGGTAAATACCGGAGATCAGGTTGAGAAGCGTCGATTTCCCTGCCCCGTTTGGACCAACGAGTCCGAGGATCTCACCTGGTTGAATCGTGAGGTCGACACTGTTCACTGCCACTAGGCCACCGAATGATTTTGTTACTCCTTTTAATTCCAGCAACCGGCACTCACCCTGCACATGAATAGCGTGCTACAGGTTAGCAAGGAACGTAATTAATGTATCTGGAGAGGGATATTCCCCGGAACATCTTCGGAGAATTGGCATGACATGCTATTGCATAGCATACATTTAAATATTGGCGGGGCAAGTTTCTGAGACAGGGATATGTTGTCATGCATACCGATGGTATGATCTCAGGTATCGTTCAGAAGAACAGCAACACCTTTTTCTTTCACTTTAGTTAGGGGACCAGCCTTATCTGCTGCGTCCCCGTGGAAATGACTGGTTAACGAACGGTAGGATTTGCAATGTTTGCTTTCATTGAGACTCAAAATGCGGGGCCCTGCGCATACGCGACAGCACGTGCCCCACAATGTACTGGATACGAATCCCTGCAATGGTACACGAGGCGGTGCTGACATGGCCCGGCTGCGTGTATTCGCACTGCTCGCTGTGCTTGCCTTCATCGGCGTCCTTCTCTCCGGTTGCACCCAGCAGGTAGCGCCGACTGAGAAGGAAATTAAAATTGGCGTGGTTGCCTCTCTCACCGGTCCCGCAAGCACGACCGGAAAAGACATGTGGCAGTCTGCTGTCGTTGCGCAGGATGAGATCAATGCCAAAGGCGGGGTTTACGTGAAAGACCTGAATGCCTTTGCAAAGATACGCCTTATCCAGGGAGATGACGAATCAACTCGTGAGGGTGGCCAGAAGGCGGTAACCAAGCTGATCACGGATGATAAGGTGGACCTGCTGGTAGGAGGATTCTCCAGTGCCGTTACTTCGGCGCATGAGGCGATCGTGGCAGAGAACAAGGTGCCCTACATTGTGACCGGTGCCTCGAGCCCCATCATTACCCGGAGGACGGACATTGACACGAGCTACATCTTCCATCACTGTCCCACGACCGATGACTACGGGGAACAAACGGTCCTGTTCGTTGATCAGGTACTTCGCCCTGCGGTCAATGCCCGGTTTAACCTGTCCGATGATCGCCCGATCCGGCTCGCAATTGTGTACCAGGACAGTCCCTACGGGAAGGGCGTTCAGTCTGCGATCAATATGACGATCCAGAAACACAACCTGAAAATGATCATCGTCAGTGAACAGGCTTTCCGCATGGGAGAGACCGATTTCCGGACGATCCTGACATCGGTCAAAGCAGCGAAACCGGACGTCATTTACCCGGCAGCCTTCCTGAATGAGCAGATTCCGCTGGTCACGCAGGGGCGCCGGGATGTCGGGATGAATACCATTTTCCTCTCGGTCGAATGCAATGACGATCCTGATTACTACAAAGGGGTCGGGTCCTATGGAGAGTATTCGATCCAGGAGAGCAGGTTCAGCCCGTACACCATGCCGGTAGGCAAAATTGCCACCGCAGCGAGCGCATTTAAGAATTCCTTCAAGACAAAGTGGGGAGGATTCCCGGGGATGATGGGAGCTTCCACCTACGAAGGCGTCTATGCTGCGGCTGCCGCAATCGAACAGAGCGGAACACTCGAAAAATCTGCGGTAAAGGATGCGCTCGGAAAGGTGAGGATACCGGAACTTATCGAACCGATGCAGGACGGGATGATTACATTCTCACCGGACTACCGTGAAAGCAAGTTTGCGCTATTCATGGAGCAGCTTCGGATGGACACCGTATCTGGTGAACCCCGGCCGGTAATTGTCTGGCCTGACAACCTGAAAGAGGGCAGTTTCGTCCTCCCCGACTGGTATCGGCCAGGCGGGATGTAGAGGATGCTGGGGTAGCGATTCGCTGCTCCGAAACAACGAATATTTTCGGACCAAAGATCGGATTTATCTCACCCCAGGGTAATGGGAATTCATGAGACTACGCCAGACCGTTTCTCTTGGATTTCTCTGCCTGGTATCCATTTTCCTTCTTATCACGATCACCGGATGCTCCGGGCAGACCCAGACGGATCTGAACGGAACCCACTGGATCCTGGTCAGTTACTCGAATGGTGGATCCCTGGAACCGGTAGCCAGCGGGACCGGGATCACGCTGAATTTCGGGCCGGACAGGGTATCCGGTTCAGGGGGATGCAACCAGTACGGCGCTGCGTATACAATGCAGGGTTCTTCCGGGATCACATTTTCTGACATCATTTCGACGCTGATGTACTGCCAAGGTCCTGCCGGTGAGCAGGAAGAAAAATATTTCACGATTCTCCGGTCCGTTACCCGGTATGCGCTTGGACCCGGCCGTCTCACGTTTTTCAGTACCGCCGGAGATGTTCTCCTCGTATTCGAAGAGAAGTCCGTGCCTGCCCCGGTGCCTCTCGGGGGAACGCAGTGGGAACTGGTCGGATTTCATGAAGGGGCTGGTGTCTCCTCACCTGTCAACGGAACTTCAATCACTGCCACCTTCGGGGACGATGGGAATCTCTCTGGATCAGCGGGATGCAACGCCTATTTTGCAGCCTATTCCACAAATAATTCCGCCCTTTCTCTCGGAGGGATCGGTACAACAAAGAAATATTGCACTTCCCCGGAAGGGATTATGATGCAGGAATCAGCGTATGTCAATTCCCTGGCGAAGGTGAGGGGATATTCTATTGGGGAGAGAGGTCTCGTTCTGATCGACGGGAACGGATCGGTCATACTTTCATTCAGGGCGTCAGGAGCTTCCTGACGCCTTGTTTTTCATAAAATGGTCAAGGGACATTCCAGTTCAGACTTTTACCCCTTGTCCATGATCCTGAATACACAGGTTATGTTTCGGGTACGACATTCGAACGTTGTAAAACAGAAATTGAGATCGGATCGGTGAAAAGATCCGATTCCGTAGAAGGTTACGGGAAAATTTTTCCGGATTTGTGCGGTTTGACATATTCCTGCAGGGCTTTAAGAGCGAACATGGTAGAATCGTGCAGAGCCTGGCTTGCCTGCCGCTTTTCCTCCATGCTCCCAACCTCCCGTGCATAGGGACCCCAGAGCTGTACCTGGTTTGAAAAATCCTGATAGACTGTCTGGGCCTGGAGCAGATTGGACACAGCGCCCTGTATCTGATCCTTGGGTTTCCAGAGAAAGATAACGAAGAGAACCGCGATACCCATCGTGCCAAAGATGAGAGCCAGGTAATCCTTTCCGAAACCAATGCCGGCGATAGCGGAAAAGGCAAACATGCATAGTCCGAGTGTGAGCGTTGCATTGACGAGCATATTGAACCGGTTGAATGCCACCCTTCCGTCTTCAATGGTGTGATTCAGCTGGCTGACAGTGTTATCAAAGATTGTCGGGGCATTTGTCATAGGGCGGATCACCGTTGTGGTTTTCGCTTCTTCCCGTACCGGGTCCTGCCGGCCAGTGCGGACGTGCTGGATCGCCTCCCTGCAGAGCCGGGCGCTCTCGGTATCATTGCTGAGCGAATCGGTGACCGTTGAGAAATTCTTCGCGGGCTGGTTGGCAATGGACGCCGAAGGGTTTCTTCCGAGGACAGCCTTCACCGATTGTACCCTATCAATGAGTACATCGAAATCGTGATCTGTCATTTATGTTAAATTTACATAAGTTATATATAAATATACGTATTTAATGAAAATATTGCATATTAAATTTAATTATAAAATAATTCATTTTAAAACGTTTTTATTCAATTTTAATGCTCATTTTATTATAAAATTTTTCAGTAATATTTAAATATTTACTATAAAATAGATTTTACTCATTAATCTTTCCGATCGACGGGAACGAACAGGATCAGATCGAAAATCGTCGCTGCGGATTCTTCGGGATTGCACGCCCCGCGATTATAAATACTCGCACGGCGAGGGATTTCGCTGGGTATTTTTCATGGCGATAAGCCTGGACTGGTCCCTGGTTGTCTGGATCTTCACCGCCCTCAATAGCATTTTTGCAGTCATTGTCGTTTTTTTTGAACGAAGGAATCCGACCGCTGCGATGGCATGGCTGATGGTGCTCTTTCTTCTTCCCCCGGTTGGTTTTGTACTCTATCTTCTCTTTGGGCAGAATTATACCCGGCAGAAAATGTTCAACCTGAAGGAGCGGAGTGATCGGATCCTTAAGAACCTCTATGAGGAACAATACCGTGCTCTGATCAACCGGGGATTTCATTTCGCCCACCCGGACGCCGAACCGTACCGGGATACCATCGTTACCCTGCTCAGGAGCAACCAGGCGTTTCTTTCCCAGGACAACCGCATTGTCATTTACACAGACGGGAAAGAGAAATTTGACACCCTTCTCGACGCAATCCGCAACGCAACCCACCATATCCACCTGGAGTACTTTATTATCAACAATGATGAACTCGGAAGGGCCGTCATATCTGCCCTCGCAGAAAAAGCACGCCAGGGCCTGGAAGTTCGTCTCCTCTTTGATGCTCTCGGTTCACGGAAGGGCGGCGGATCGAGCAAGGCCTTCCATGAGCTGACGGACGCCGGTGGACAAATCGGGATTTTCTTTCCCTCTATGTACCGGGTCAATTACCGTAACCACCGGAAAATTGCAGTTATCGATGGAAGGAGCGGATTTATCGGCGGATATAATATCGGCGATGAATACCTGGGAAAAGGGCCGCTCGGCTACTGGCGTGATACCGCCGTGTTGATCACGGGAAAGGCAGTGAACACGCTGCAGCTCCGGTTCTTCCTTGACTGGAAATACACGACCGGAGAGTCACTGGATCTGGATTCAGTATATTTCCCGGATCCGGTAAATTCCGGCACTTCTGCTGTACAGATTGTCAGCGGAGGGCCGGATACCCGATGGAATCCCATCAAGGAGGGGTATATCAAACTGATTAATTCCGCAAAGGAATCAGTCTATATCCAGACTCCCTACTTCATTCCCGATGACAGTGTCATGGACGCGCTGCGGCTGGCTGCCCTGTCTGGGGTGGATGTGCGGATCATGATCCCTTCCAAACCCGATCACCCGTTCGTATACTGGGCAAGCCTGTCCTTCCTGAGCGATCTTCTTGATACCGGTGTGCGGGCGTACGCGTACGATCACGGCTTTCTTCACGCGAAAACCATCGTTGTCGATGGAAGAGCCGGGTCTGTGGGAAGCGCCAACTGGGATGTGCGTTCCTTCCGGCTGAACTTTGAAGCCAATGCATTCTTCTACGACGTAAGTACCGGAAAAGAGATGAAACGCTGCTTTGAGAAGGATCTGGAGGTTTGCACCGAGATAACCCCGGAACGTTATGCCCGGCGTTCCCGGTGGATCCGCGCCAAGGAGTCGGTTTCCCGCCTGTTCTCACCCCTTGCATGAGGTTTGTGCGCTCGGAACTCCCGATCTGCATCAGGAGAGGTCTTTCCGGGTACCACGGACAAATCTTCGGATCCGGGGCAGGTTCTGCTCCCAGCGGACCTGCAGGATGGGCACCGCGTACGGCAGATGGTGGGGAAGGACCGCTGCGCCCATCAGTGCTTTCTGCGGTAAAGACTTTTCACGGCCGATAACAACCGTGCGCCGGTGCACGATTGCATCCAGAAATTCCTCCACAGAATCAGCCCGGGCACAGGTTACGACGCCGCCCAGCTCGTGCAGAAGATGCCCGTCCGTTCCTCCGGTACACCCGAGACCAAGGGAACGAGCAATCGTCCCTGCTTTGAGATTGTGGGATCGTGCCATACCGCCACAGATAACTTCGAGAGCGTCAAGACGGGACCGCGGGGATCTGCCGCTTCCCTCCCGGTCCGGGCACCACGCCATGCCGCGGCTCAGGAAAAAATATCCAAACGGGTGAGCCTCGGAAACAACACAGCAATATTCCTCCGAGGCCTGGAGGATCTCCCTCGTGTTCAGCCGAACCGCGACAAACGGAGCATTTCTTTTGTTTGTTACCACATGCCGCCGGTAAAAATCCCTGAGCTCGGCCAGGACAGAAAAATAAAGAAGGATATGCGGCCCGTCATTGGCACTGATCTCAATTCCCGGAATGAGCATCACACCGGATGCCACCCGGTGCGCTTCGAGAACACCACTGATCTGGTTGTGATCCGTGATGGCAAGGCCGACACCACGTCTTTTGGCAAGTTTCAGGGCATCCTTCACTTTCGTCGGCGAATCGGAATGATTCGTATGAAAATGCATATCCACCGGTTGCAATCCTGCCGAACGGATCGCTTCCGGCACTGGGGCCCGGAACTGGATGGTCCCATCCATGTATTGTGGCGACATTAAGATCTTTTCTGGATATTTCCGAATACTAGCTATTCACCCGGGAGAACAAAAGGGTTACACCTGTTCACTCGTTCTCGATCCGCTCTCTGGTGCATACTGCGCTCTGGCTCGCTTCACATCACTTCGCTGCTTCACCTTGCTGCCTATGAATCGGAAAGACGCCCTTGCTTGTCGCAGGCTCCGACGCCAGCGGCTGTTCCGGCCCGCTCCTCACGCCATGCTCCGCATCATGTTGCCGCTGTTGATCGGGCAGATGCTGAATGCTCGCGACTCACTCGCACTACGTACCATGCCCGGACCTGCTATTGATACGACTCATTACCTACGCACCCTGAAGCCCTGCTCGTTCGGGCCGCCGGGCCCCCGGACCGGCAATCCCTGAAATATTTCTGGCCCGGTTGTCGCAACCTTCTATTATCATCCTGCATCACACTCCAAGATCATAAGGAGTACGTTCGGAATTTTCCATGATTACCCCGGATGGGAGTGAGACGCATATATGAGATGGGATGACATTGGTTTTTTACCAGGCATGATTATTGAATTCCTGGGAGTTATCGTCCTCATTGCTGGTTATAGTACCAGCCAGCTGATACTTATTATCGCCGGTGTGGGAATCATCTGTATTGGTTCTGTTGTGACGTTCATCGGGATCGTACGCCGGGTTCACGCAGGGGCCAGGTCACCGGATCCGGGCATACTGACACCGGTAGATTCGACGGTACTCTATCAGGATAAGCTGGTGAGCATTTCAGAGAATTCTATCACCTTCCACCATTACTCGTTTCCCCTTTTTTTATCAGATCGCCAGGTTCTTTTCCGGGATATTCTACGCATCGATGTAAAAAAAACCGCTATCGGGAGCGGTAAATGGCGGATAGCCGGGTCCGGTGATTTCCGGACCTGGTTCCCGTTGGACATGGACCGTCCTTCCCGGGACAGGACCTTTTATGCAACTCTGAAAGCACAGTGGTGGAGGATCGGTTTTACTGTTGAGAATTCATCACGGGTAATATCCGTCCTGAAGGAAAAAGGCCTGCCAGTCGTTGAAATAGATTTATGATCTTCTGCAAACGCATCTGCACGTTCCAGAATCCAAATAATCTAAGGCCTTCACCGAAGAGAACCGGCATAATCCCGATATTAAAATTCGTCACAGAGTTTTACGCCGATGCACTGCTGGAAGATAGTCGCCCCCTTGAGCCGTGGCCCCGCCGCCACCGGGCACTCGCGGAAGCGATCCCGATCACCAAAGTGCGGGCATCTCCCGGCCGGGGGTAAGCGGAACCGGACCTGCCCCTTTCGCCCCTAAATAAACCATGTAATGTAGGAAAACGTATTTTCAATTCCATGCACGATCGTCGGCGCGGTGATGTTTCCGGTCTTTTCCCGTATGAATCCATAAACCAGTCCGAAGAAAAACGTCCATATGCCCCAGAACAGATTCAGATTATATTCTCCTTTAAAGGGGTTGAA
>JAJRCL010000190.1 GCA_028679035.1 Methanomicrobiales archaeon
CGATGCAGTCGCCCAGCATGTACGCGAGGCAACGGGTATGGTCGGCGATAGTGTAGATCCGCTCGACCGGAAGGATCATGTCCTGCAGCGTCTCCAGGGGGACACCGATGGTATCGGCAACCTTCTTACGCATGGTGAGCAGGTTGGAGCCGTGGATGTCCATGAGCCCGGCGAATTTTGCATTCAGTCCAAGAATGCGGGTGTATTCCGGATCGCCCTGGACATTTCCCATACCAGCAAGAGAATACAACCGGGAGATTATGTCCGGAAAAACCGCCTCATACACCGTGGGAGTTCCCTGGGAAGCCCACACGAACCGTTCCAGCCCGTAGCCGGTGTCGACGATCCGGAGGCCCATCGGGTAATACGTATCACCATCGATTATCACCGGTTTCTGGTCGCTGGGCTCTTTCCCCAGGTTCATAAATACCAGCGTTGCTACCTCCAGGCCGCCGATGAGTACCTCGACGCTCGGCCCGGCATTCCCACCGCCGACCCATGGGTGTTCCTTGTAGGTAACCCGCACCAGATCCGCACCGATCGAGGCGAGAAATTCATCGCAGAGTGCCACCGTTTCGTCCTTCCAGTAGATCTCCTTTTGCGGTGCGTTGAAGGCGTGGTGCGCCATCATTTCAAAGAGCGTGAGATGCCTTCCCGACCGTCCGACCGAATCCAAATCATTCAGACGGATGCAGGGCTGGGAGATGGTGAGGGGATTCGCCGGTGGCGGGACAAGCCCGCTCGTGACATACGGCTGAAAATCTGCGATGGATGCGATCGTCAGGTAGATATCATCCCGCCAGCGGGCAACAACGGGGTAACGCTCGATGCGGGTGTGTCCGTGGTGTTCAAAAAAGGACAGGTACGCTTCCCGCATCTCATCCAGGGAATGGCGTCGGAAAATCGGGTTTCCGATAAACTGATAGGGCTCACAGGGAGCATCCCCGCAGACAGTGCGGTCCGGATCCCGCGTCCAGAATGCCGCTCCACAGCTGCTGCAGATCTTCCGGTGCATGCCATTTGCCAGAAAATAGTCGAGTTGGTATTCTTCTTCGAGCATTAAACGCACATCCCTCGGGGAGATATCCGGCTTTTCCTGCGGGAATACGGGCCGGGCAACCCCAATAGTACCGGCAGCATCATTCGTACAGCAGTATTCCAGACCCCTGCAGACAGCGGGGAGTCACTCAGGCATACCGGCATTCCGGTCATTCACCTATGATTTTACCCGCAAAGGAAAAAGAATTACCTGAAAAAGAACCGAAAACAGCGATCCGCTACAACCCGCACCATCAGGACTTCCTTTGTTTATTATGCAGATCGCATCCTCCCTCTCCGGACTGATCGCAGGGCACACGCCGTGCACGATCCTGCCGAACGTGAAGAGATCATCAGTGCGACTGGATTTTATCTGGAACGGTATCAAGGCGTGATGATGAACCGGAACGTCACGCGCCTCATTCCTCCTGCAGTACAGAAAAGATACCGCTAGGGAGTTTCCTCTTTCATCGGAGTACTCATGCAGTCCGTATACCACAGCGCAAAATCTTCAAACAACCCCAGGATCTCGGCGATCCGCACCGCGAGAATGTGGGTGCATTCCTTGCCCCGGTACATGAAATCGTTGCAGATGCAGAATTCCCCGTCACTGACATATTCATCGCTGTAGCCCACGACGACAAAGAAATCCCGGTACCGTTTTACCCGTCCTTCTTTGACAGCGCGGACAGCTTTTTTCCCGCGTTCCCCGTAGCAGGCGGCAATTGCCTCTTCAAGCGCTGGCGTGAGGGCTCCGGCCTCCTGCAACCGTTCCCAGATTGTCATGGCAGCGTCGTGAGTACCGGAGGACAGTCAATGTACAGCCACCCCATCCGTTCGGCAAGCCTGCGCATGCCCGGAGATTCCAGGGCGTAGTGCGTTGCTTCGATGCAGGGCAGGGGTGACGCACGGTACACCGCGTGTTTCAGCTCAGCGGAGAGGAATGCATCTGCACCCATGGCGACTGCTTCGTCCAGCAAATCGAGCGTAAACCCACTCCCTCCGACAACCGCGAGCTTCTCCAGGGGGACCGGGTTACCCCAGATACGCACCGGACAATCCAGTTTCTCCACCATCCCCGAAAGGGTCAGCGTGCAGTCACCGACGACTCCCATGTCCATGTGCAGGATGTTGCGCAACCCGAGCAGAACCGCGAGCGCCGTGTTGATCCCATCGGCTGCCCGGTCAAAATTTGTGTGCAGGACGTAGAGGTTCATGTCCGCTGCCAGGAGCGGTCGCAGAACTCTTGCCGTGTACCCGCGTATTGATGTTACCGGCGCATACAGGGGGGTGTGGTGCACCACGAGAAGCCCGGCCCCTGCCCGGACCGCTTCCCGGACACTGTCGGGCGTTGCGTCCAGTGCGCACGCGACAACGTCGAAATCCTCCCGGCCTTCGACGATCAGCCCGATGCGTCCCGCGTCTGATTCCATCGCCCGTTCCGCAGGAGCGATTTTTTCCATGGCGGCGATCAGCGCACCGATATACATGATCAAATCTGGGTTGGGCCACATGAAAAAGGGTATTTTTTCTGCCCGATCGTGTGCCCGGTATCCGCCGATTGTCCCTGACCAGGTCACAAGAGATCCAAGCCGAAATGGGAGATTATATTACCAATAGTAATAAAAAGTTTTATCCATATATATGATTAAATATTTTTACCATGGAGAAGTCCATCCACAGTATCAATGAAAAAATACGGGACGGGAGCGTGCACGTCATCACCGCGGACCGGATGCCCGCGATCGTGCAGGAGCTCGGGGAGGAGGGAGCGCTGCGGGAGGTCGATGTCGTCACCACCGGGACATTCGGGGCCATGTGTTCCTCCGGGGCATTTTTTAACTTCGGCCATTCCGATCCCCCGCTCAAAATGGAGCACCTCTGGCTCAATGACGTGGAGGCCTACGGGGGTATTGCTGCTGTCGATGCCTACCTCGGGGCAACCGAACAGTCCACCACCCGCGGGGAATCCTATGGAGGGGCTCATGTCCTGGAGGATTTCGTCTCCGGCGGAAGCGTCGAACTCCGTGCCATCTCCCGGGGTACAGACTGCTACCCGCGCCGCAATATCACCACCGACCTGCACCTGGAAGACCTCAACCAGGCGGTCATGGTCAATCCCCGCAATGCGTACCAGCGGTACAATGCCGCGACCAATACCACGGACCGGACCCTGTTTACCTACATGGGCATGCTGCTTCCCGGCTGCGGGAACCTGACGTACTCCGGTGCCGGTGCGCTCGCTCCGCTGCCGAATGACCCAAACCTGCGCACCATTGGGAGCGGCATCCCCATATTCCTCGGGGGGGCGAAGGGCATGGTAATCGGCGAGGGCACACAGCACTCCCCAGCCACCGGGTTTGCGACCCTGATGGTGACCGGCGACCTGAAACAAATGAGCCCGGATTTCCTCCGCGCTGCAACGATGTATGGGTACGGGGCAACACTGTACGTCGGGGTCGGGGCCGCGATTCCGATACTGGACGTGGATATGGTACGGTCCACCGCGATAACCGACGATCAGATCACGGTCAGCGTGATCGATTACGGGATACCGCAGCGGGACCGTCCCGCCCTGCGCAGCGTTACGTATGCAGATCTGAAGAGCGGGAAAGTGGAGCTGCGGGGAGAGGAGGTGCGCACATCACCGCTCTCCTCCTACCGCAAGGCCCTGCAGGTCGCGACTACCCTGAAAACATGGGTGGAAAAGGGTGAGTTTACGATTGCACTGCCGACACGGCACCTTGACCGCACGATGCGAAGCCGCCCCCTGCGGGAGACAAAACGCACACCACGGGTCAGGGAGATCATGGATCGTCAGGTGGTGTCCGTGACCGAAGACGAACTGATCCGAACTGCTGCCGAAAAGCTCCTGAAAGGAGAGACCAATCACATCCCGGTGCTCGACAGGGTGGGGAAGCTGGTCGGGATTGTGACCACCTATGACGTTTCCAAAGCGGTATTGCGTCCGGAAAAAGGAGGACTGGTGCGCGACATCATGACCCGGAGGGTGATACGAACGACCCCGGAAGAGACCGTGGACATTGCGGCCCAGAAACTCGAGAAAAACAACATCAGTGCACTACCGGTCGTGGATTCTGAAGACCACGTAATTGGGATGCTCACCGCCATCGATCTCGGGAAACTGTTCGGCGGGAGGTGGCAGTCATGAAGCTCCTGGTCACGTTTTCCCGCAAGAAAATGCGGGAACCGATCATTGCACGGGTCGTAAAAGAGACCGGCGTGCTGGTCTGTATCGACCGGGCCCAGATAGATTCCGCTGCCGGTGAAGTGCTCATCGATGTGCCGGACAAAGAAGCGACCTATATCAGCGAACGGATGCGGGCCATGGGTGCGCAGGTGCGTATCCTGGAAAATGCGATCATCCGCGATGAGAATGAGTGCGTGGACTGTGGTGCCTGCATCAGCATCTGCCCCCGCGAGGTGTTTACGTTCGACGAGGAATGGAAGCTCCAGGTCTCGGAAGAACGCTGCGTGCTCTGCCGCCGATGCGTTCTCGCATGTCCCCACCATGCCCTTTCCCAGCAGGAGTAAACATTCCGTTTCCGTAACGGTACACAGGAACACCCGTTTCACGGGGATATCTGCAGAAATACCCGTGGGGCATTCCACGAGGGCCAAACAAACCAGGAAGGGGAGATATACGCAGTGATACGGCACCTGTTTGCATTCCGGGACACATTCGCCACCATCCTTGCCGATGATCCTGCGCACATATCCGCAGCGAGCGAGGCAATGATCTCCGCACGACAGGACGTGGAACGGTGTATCGCGGGCGATCCATTTTTCCGGGTCACATTCGAGCCCTACGATCCCGGTGCATTTGGAAAGACCGTTGCGCGGATGGTGCGTGCCGCCGATCGGGCGGATGTCGGGCCGATGGCTGCGGTTGCCGGCGCGATCGCATGGGCCGGCGTGGAGGCGATGCAGAATACCGGGGCCGTCTTCGGTGTCATTGATAACGGCGGAGACATTGCCCTCATTTCCGACCGCGAGGTCACGATCGGTATCCACGCGGGGGCAGCCAGCATCTCGGACCGGTACGCCTTCGTTCTCCCGCCACAGCCCCGGGTTCTCGGGATCGCGACCTCCTCTGCCACGGTTGGCCCTTCGATCAGCCTGGGCGTTGCAGACGCGGTGACCGTGTTCTCCCACGATGTGGCCGGTGCCGATGCATGGGCAAGCAGTATCTGTAACCGGGTCCGTATCGATTATCAGGAGTTTCTCGCGGATCTTTCCGGAACAGACGTGCAGGGGGTAATGGCAGTGATCGGGGAGACGATCATCCGCTGGGGAGACCTCCCCCGTATCGTTCCCGCCGGGGTGGACACTTCCCGCATCACCGCGGGGATCGCAGTCCCTCCCTAAGGCATCCCCTCAACCGCCCGGATCGCTTCCCGGTACGCGCTCCCGCCTGCAAACCGGGCGATCAGGTCATCACCTGCCCGGACTTCGATCACCGGCGTCATCATTTCTACACGGAACACCAGGGCGTAGATATCGATTTCTTCAAAAACGATTCCCCGGACTGCGTCACTCCCCGCATGCAGGATGAGACGTTCAGCCCCGAGGGCAGAGGGTTCTTCACGGAAATGGTACACAAATACCTGCAGGGCATTCAGAAAATCGGAGACCAGTACCTCCTCCCGCAGATTTTCATCGAGATCGTCCAGCAGAATGGCGAGCCGGACGGGATCATCAACCGCGCTCTCCAGGAGCTGATCCACGATCCCCGCCAGTTCAAACGTATCCTTGGCCATCCGTAATCTCATGGTAATGGACGCGGGAACAAAAAAAGGATTGGCGAATACCCGCCTCCGGCAAAGCGCATGCCGCAGCATATAAGCGGATCGCCGGCGCTGATCATAGTGAGCGAAACAATGACGGTGGAAGAGGAACAGGACTGGCTGGTGTACTGCGTTATTGCGAAGAACCCGGGTCTTTCCCCGGACGATCTGGCACAGTACACGGGACTGGACCTGGCGCTGACCCGGATGGCTCTCTCCCGCCTTGAGCACGCATTGCTTGTCACCCGGAGCGACGGGGCATACCGGGTTGCATCTGTCGGAGAATCGATCCTCCGCTGCCGGTTGCGCTATGACAAGGAGCTTCCGCTGGTGTTCGATGACGGCGTCATCCGTATGCGTAAAGAAGGGGAGGAATAACTACTGCCCACCGTCCGCGTCCTGCGTATCGGGCACCGCCCGGAACGGGATCAACGGGTCACGACCCATGTTGGACTGGTTGCCCGTGCATTCGGGGCGGAAGGGATGTACCTCGCGGCAGACGACAACGGCATAGTCCGCAGCGTCACAGCCGTCGCACAGCGGTGGGGAGGGAACTTCTTCGTCGAAAACCACGTGGGATGGCGCAGCTGCATCGACCGTTGGAAAAAGGAACAGGGGACCGTTGTGCACCTCACCATGTACGGGCTGCCCCTGCGCTCGGTGATCAGCGAGCTTCGCGCGAAAGAACGCATCCTTGTCATTGTCGGCGCGGAAAAGGTTCCGGGAGCGCTGTACGGTCTTGCTGACTACAATGTATCGGTGACAACGCAACCCCACTCGGAAATAGCAGGGCTTGCGGTGTTCCTGGATCATCTCTTCTGCGGCGAGGAGCTGGATCAGGAATATGCGGATGCACCGATGAAAATCATCCCGAGCAGAGCAGGAAAATTACGGGAGGGGCGGTGAAGGGGAGGGTACTCGTCGCCGGCTTCGCGACCCGTCACGTTGTCCAGAGTGCTGCCCGCGCCGGATATGTTGTCTGTGCCATTGACCATTTCACCGACCTCGACCTTGGGTGGTATGCAAAGAAGGTGACCCGGTTTGAAGACCTGGACGAGTTACAGGCCCGGGTCGAACATGCCGCTGCATCCGACCGTTTTGATTTTTTTGTCGCAACGAGTGGTGCCGAGACGCTCTGCGTTCCCTGTCCCCGCCGCGGAACTCCCCCGGAGGTGGCAGCCCGGTTCATGGACAAGCTCGCGACCCAGGAGCATCTCGCAACCCGTTCCGTTCCGGTTCCCCGGCTCCTGGACGACGGGATCTACCCTGCCCTGATCAAACCCCGCTCGGGCTCGGGCGGATGGCGCAACCGGGTGGTTGGAAACCGCGATGAAGAAACAGCATGGCGGTCTCAGTTTCCGGATGTCCCGATGTTCCGGCAGGAGTTCGTGGCAGGAGATCCTGCTTCGGTCTCCGTGCTGACGGACGGTACCCGTGTTGTGCCGATCGCAGCGAATCTCCAGCTCCTGCGTGACGATGCCATCGCCCCCTGGGGTTTCGCCGGATCCATCACGCCGCTACCGGCGTCGGCC
>JAJRCL010000191.1 GCA_028679035.1 Methanomicrobiales archaeon
CCATGCAAGCCGGAAACCGGAAGGGAACAGAAAAGCAGGGTGCCGTATCCGGATTCCAAGAACTGCCTCCCATTCCAGCGCAACGCGGTCGAACAGCGGTTCCATTTCGATTGCAATTACCTCCCACGGGGATGCAATTCCCCGTAGTGCCTGTACGTACCCGAAGACGAGACCAGTCTGTGCGGGGTCTGCGAACCCGGCCCGTACCCGGACACTGACACTCCTCAGCCGGGTCTGGCGCCACGCAGCCCGGGCAAGGTCGAGAAACAGGGGCAGGTTTTTCCGGGCAGTCAGCAGTCCCGTTGATCCTTTTTCCCGTGGCCCTGGTTCCGGGGATGGTTTCGGCATCAGGTTATCCGCCCGCCGCCGGAATACCGCATGGTTCAGGACGAGGATTTCCCAGAAATTTTCCTCTTCTCCGGCGACCAGACGAAACCCGGCAAGGCCCCAGACCACGGTGATCGTGTGACGATACGCGGAACCGGTGTTCCGGGTAATGAGCGTGATATCAATGGGGACAAGAGTAATGAAGAGAAGGAAAATGGCCGCGAGGATACCAATGACCGCGAGGATCAAAAACAGGTCCATGACGCCAACGGTTGGGGGGGAAAATCACTGGGGGGGAGGGGATTTCCTGGATTGCATCGCATCCATCATCTTTGGGATTGCGTCCGCAATCTTGGGAATCGATTCACTGATCACTTCCGTGAGCGGATTCATTTTCTGCAGAGAGAGAATCTGCACCCCTTCGCGACCGGAAACATCCTTGTGCAGGATCAGCAGGGCGACAGGAGACATCCCGGCGCCGCCGCCGCTCCCTGCGCCTCCGCTGGTATTTCCCGGGCTCGGCGCTTCTCCGCCGCCGAAACCGAAACCGAAGCTGGCAATGGGGATAACGACTTTGCTGTCGAATTCAACCGGTGTACCCATGACCGTGTTTGCTGTGAGAAGCTTTTCAAACACGCCTGTCGTTGTTTTGAGCATTTCTTCACCCGACATCTGAATTCACCTGGGATCAACTATACCGCATCCTATTAAAAATGTAACCCTCTCCCCACGAAAGGTGTCTCTCCATACATGCGATTTCATGGTGAATTCGCACCGACCCTCTGCGCAATGCATATGATCTCATTATACATCAATATCCAAACTCATACCAAAATGTATTATATTATACAAAATCCAACCAGTGGGTATGGACACAAAGATCCTGTTACCGGAAGACGAAATCCCGCGGAACTGGTACAATATCCAGGCAGACCTGAAAGTCCCGCTCGATCCCGTCCTCCATCCGCAGACGCATAAACCGGTGACGCCGTCCGATCTCTCCCCGATATTTCCCATGGAGCTGATCATGCAGGAGGTCAGCACCACCCGTTCCATTCCCATCCCTGAGGAGGTTCGGGAGATCTACCGGATCTGGAGACCCAGTCCCCTGGTGCGGGCAGCACGCCTTGAGCAATTCCTGAAAACCCCTGCTAAGATCTTTTACAAGTGGGAGGGAGTGAGCCCACCCGGAAGCCACAAACCGAATACCGCCGTCCCCCAGGCATATTACAACAAGAAAGAGGGCATTGAGCGGCTGGCAACGGAAACCGGCGCCGGCCAGTGGGGTTCTGCCCTGGCGTTCGCGACATGCCTGTTCGGCATGAAATGCACGGTGTACATGGTGCGTTCCAGCTATGCACAGAAACCGTACCGCAAGAGCATGATGCAGGCATGGGGAGCGGAGTGCATTCCCAGCCCGACCACAAAAACCCATGCCGGCGCGGAAGTACTGAAGAAGAACCCGGATACGCCGGGCAGCCTGGGTATCGCCATCTCGGAAGCGGTTGAAGACGCCGCGACTCACAGTGATACCAACTATGCGCTGGGATCCGTCCTGAACCACGTGTGCCTGCACCAGACCGTGATCGGTGAAGAAACGATGGCACAGCTGCAATCCGTCGACCTCGAGGCTGACGTTGTCATCGGGTGCGTCGGAGGCGGGTCCAACCTCGCGGGCATAAGCTTCCCCTTCCTGGGAGAGAAGCTCCGCGGAAAGAACCCGGATCTCGATGTTATCGCGGTTGAACCATCGGCATGCCCGAGCCTCACCAAAGGGGTTTTTGCTTACGATTTCGGTGATGTCGCTGGTCTGACCCCGCTCCTGAAGATGTACACGCTCGGTCACGATTTCATCCCGCCTGCGATTCATGCAGGAGGGCTGCGGTACCACGGGGACTCCCCGATTGTGTCACGGCTTGTGCATGACAAGCTGATCCGGGCTGTTGCCTATCGCCAGACCGAAGTATTTGAAGCCGCAACCACCTTCGCGCGCACCGAGGGACATATCATCGCCCCCGAATCGGCGCATGCGGTGAAAGCCGGGATCGACGAAGCACTCCGCTGCCGCAAGAGTGGCGACGCAAAGACAATCGTCATCAACATGTCCGGCCATGGCAACCTGGATCTGCCCTCATACGACGACTATTTCAGTGGAAAGCTGTCGGACTACGAATATCCCGACGAATATATCCAGAAATCCATTGCGCACCTTCCAAAAGTGTAGGTGTATGCGAACGGAATGGAATGCCACCACCCATTCCCTATTTCCTGTTTTCTGCAATCCTGCGTCGGATGCCTGCGGTAAGTCGCCTGCGGAATGGAAGTGTTTCGGAAGCGATTGGTCACGTCTCCTGTTGCCGGGTGATCCTGCTCCTTCATTGCACCCGAAGGAATCCCGCAGCAATACCTGCAGAGAAGAACGTCCGCTATGCGTGGAAAAAACCTTAAACGCCCGACCATAGCATGATCTACTATGGAAATTGCGATTATTGGCGCATCCGGCTATACCGGGGGTGAACTGTTGCGGCTCCTTGCCACACATTCGCAGGCACAGGTTGTGTGTGCGACTTCCCGCAAACTGGACGGGACACCCGTTGACAGGATCCACCCTCACCTGAAAGGATTCACCAATCTTACGTTCCGGAACCTGGATGCTGATACGATCGATGCAGATTTTGCGTTCCTTGCCGTTCCCCATACCGCAGCGATGCAGCACGTCCCCCGCCTTCTCGAACGGGGGATCACCACGCTCGACCTGTCTGCGGATTACCGGCTTCCCCTCGAGGTGTTTGAGAAAACCTATGGAGTGAAACATACGGCATATTTCCCGGCACCGTATGGACTCCCGGAACTGCACCGGGATGAGATCCGGAATGCACAATTTGTCGCCTGCCCGGGGTGTTTCCCTACAGGAGCAACGCTTGCCGGGGCTCCCCTTGCAGGAAAGGCTCGCGCGATAATATTCGACTCAAAGACCGGTGTCAGCGGGGCAGGAAACAGTCCCTCCGAGGTCACGCATTACCCGAATGTCGGTGACAGCGTCGTCCCGTATAAGTGGACATCCCATCGCCACCTCGCCGAGATGAAAATGGAACTTGGCAAACTCGGCCTGCAGTCAGGATGTTATTTTACACCACACCTGGTCCCCATGAACCGGGGGATCCTGACCACCGCACACATCCTCATGGACACGCCCATCACCCAGGAAGAGGTTACGACAATGTACCAGGAGTTTTACCGGGACGAATACTTTGTCCGGCTCCAGAAGCCATCCCTAGCAGCGGTCCGCGGAACGAACTTCTGCGATATCTCCTGCGAATCCAGCGAGGGGCGTGTTGTCGTTGTGTCCGCGATCGATAATCTGGTAAAAGGGGCAAGCGGGCAGGCAATCCAGAACATGAACCTCATGTGCGGTTTCAGGGAAAACGACGGGCTGACCGGAATCGGCCTTCTTCCGTAGGTGACATGCATGAAAGTACAGGAAATCATGACAAAGGACGTTATCACCATCGATGCAGGTGCAAAGGTGCGGGAAGCTGCCGCACTGCTCCGGAAACACAGGATAGGAGGGCTTCCGGTTACAGATAATGGAGAACTTGTCGGGATCATCACCGAGACCGACATTGTTTCCCTGCTCAAGACCGAGGAAATCTCTGATGACCTCTGGCTCCCCTCTCCCCTCGAAGTGATCGAATTACCCATCCGGGAGTATATCAACTGGAAGAAAACGAAGCATGCCCTACAGAATATCGGGGACCGGGAAGTGCGATCCGTGATGGCGATGCCGGTGGTGACGGTAGCTGCAGACGCCGATATCGAAGAAGCTGCTGCGGTTATGATGCGCGAGGATATTGCCCGGGTCCCGGTGGTCAGGGGCGAAAAACTGGTCGGTATCATAACCCGTGCTGATATCGTCAAAGGCG
>JAJRCL010000192.1 GCA_028679035.1 Methanomicrobiales archaeon
GTGTCGATGAAGGCCCGCTCCTCCGGTGAGAACGGGACACGGCCCTTAAAATGGTTATGCACCTGCTGCTCGAGCTCGCCGATTCGCGCTGCATTGGTCGGCACGTTCTCCATCGCCCTTTAAGCCGATGATCAGGAAGCCATGTCTGCCGGGTTTCTCGGTCAGGTTCGTTACCGCCCACACGCAGGCGTCGAGCCGGTTGCGCTCTGTCTGTTACAGTAGAGATATTCCTGGGCATAGCCAGCGTATTTCCCGAAATATTCCCGCGCAAACATGCCGATCTGCTCGTATCCCCGGTCAGTGAGAGCGCCGGGAGATCCCTGGCCGTAATTTTTCTGCATGATCCGGTGAATCCAGACATCCACGGGAAAGCTTTCATATTTTTGGAATGCAAAAAGCAGGACGCAGTCTGCTGCCTTTTTTCCTATTCCATCGAATTCCTGCAGCTCCTTCCTCGCCTCACGGTACGGGAGGGACTGGATCCGGTCCTCCCAGGCAGGATCGTCCATCACTTTTATCGCGGTTTTTTTCAGGTAGGGTGCACGGTATCCCATTTTGCAGCAGGTGAGGGCTTCGATTGATGCTTCCGCAATTTTTTCCGGCGGAGGGAACCCGTATACTTTCTTTCCTTCGAATTCCTGTGCTTCACCAAATTCCGCAGAGAGTAGCTCGACACGCCGCCGCACCATCGGGATATTCGAATAGGTGGCTCCGATATAGGAGGCCAGACATTCCCATGGCTGCTGGCGCACGATCCGCAATCCCCGGCACCGGCGCACCGCATCTTTGACGACCGGATCCAGCGATATAGTCGATATCACATCCCGCAGATTCAGGTCAAGGGAGAAATACCACTCGACAAATTCCCGGTCTGCCCCCGAGAACCGGATCTTCCTTCCGTCCTGACGGACCCGGAGCGGTGTACTCCCCACGACACCGTACCACCAGTCTGCAGAACGTTCCCACCGGAACACCTGGCCACAGGAAAGTGTGTGATCGAGAGAGAAGGCCTGCGATCGATCAATCTGAAAGACCTTTTCTGCGGAATGATTCGGCGCTGGCATACTCTACCATCATTGCGCCGGCATCTGGAAAAAGTACCCCTAGCGGATCACCGATAGTGTTCCGGAATGGATCGTACCGTGGGAGGAGATCCTCCTCCCGACAATGTTCCCTCCCGGTTTCCTTCACACCCTGCTGGGAGTTCTTATGGAGTGATCCGCCCTAGTACTATCACCAATGCCCCATGTGCATATAACGCGGAGATCGGGGATTCCTCTCATTGGATGCCTGTATTTTGGTGTTATCGACCGGGGGACCAGCCTTCTGCAGGTCCGCCCGAGCTGCAGATGCAACCTGAGCTGTCCTTTCTGCTCGGTTGATGCCGGTCCCGATTCCCGTACACGGGTGACTTCCTACGAAGTAGAACGGGAGTATCTTGTGGAAACGGTGCGTTCCATAGCGCAGTTCAAGGTAGCGGGAGTCGAGGCACATATCGATTCACCGGGAGAGCCGATGCTCTATCCCGATATCGTGGCACTCGTCAGAGACCTCCGGAAGATCCCGGAGATATCGGTCATTTCCATGCAGTCGAACGGTACCTTGCTTCGGGAGGGCGTTATTGCAGACCTCGCTTCGGCCGGGCTCGACCGGATCAACCTCTCGATGCACGCACTGGATCCGGACCTCGCACGATGCCTCGCCGGTGTATCCTGGTATGACGTGACCGCCGTCGCCGAAGCAGCACGTGCGATCGCACAGAGCAGCATCGATCTTCTCATCTCGCCGGTCCATCTTCCCGGGCTCAATGATGAGGAAATCCCGCGGCTGATCCGGTTTGCCCGGACCACCGGGGCCGGCAAACGGTGGCCACCGCTCGGCATCCAGAAATTCGAAGAATACCGCTGGGGAAGGACCCCTCCCAACGTCCACCCCCAGAGCTGGGGGCGGTTCTTCTCCAAGACCCTTCCGGCGTGGGAGGAAGAATCAGGGATGCGCCTTCGCCTCACACCGGCGGACTTTGCCATCGAAAAACGCCCGATGATCCCCCGGGTGTTCCGGAAGGGGGAACGGGCGGAGGTCGAGATTGTCGGTCCCGGCTGGATCCAGGGCGAAGTTTTAGGAGCAGGGCGGGGGCGGGTGGTTTCGGTGATGGGCTCCCGGAAACGATCCGGAACAACCCGGGTTCGTTTCGTGAGCGCAAAACACAACATCTACGTCGCGGTTCCTGCCTGAATTGTTAAAAGTCCGAAACCTGCATTATCACCGGAAGATTCAGATAGATCCGGTGATCAATGACTGGCACATGAGGATTTCCTGCGTGCTCATACTGATGCTGGTCACGCTCATCCTGGTGCCGGGCTGTATCGCTCCTCCTGTCGAAAATGCGATCCTGGTAGAATACCAGCGAACCGGTGGGATCGCCGGGTTCAATGATCACCTGACTGTATTTTCGAACGGGACCACATTTGTTTCCCGACGGGGGGATGTTCCAGTCGTCGTTATCATGAACCAGAGTGACCTTGACCGATTGGTACGATTGTTCGATGATGCCGGGTTCACAAACCTCGCACCCGACTACCCGCCGGCCTCTCCCGGCGCCGATTATTTCGATTACCGCGTTACGTACCGTGGAAAAACAGTGCATGCCGTCGATACGGGAGTGCCACCGGCCCTTGAACCGGTATTACGGGCCCTGAACGAAATCGTCAGCAGGTACGCCCTTCCCTGAACCCGGAAATAGATCCGGACTCCCGGATCAAATTTGAAAATTTTTTTTCTTTCTCTGACTTATTTCTGGTACAGGCACGCCTGGACATCCCGCCCGAGTTTACCGATCGCATCTGCACGGCACCGCTGGCAGTGGCGCATTTGTCTGAGATACTTCGCGCATTCGTCCTGCATCTTCCGCTTCTCTTCCGCGGTTGGTGGGACGACATCTGAAAATTTATACTGGGGAATAAGCGGGATCACATTAAAGGTAAAGACTCCCAGTTCGGCTGCCTTTTTCGCAATATCCGGGATCTGGTCGTCGTTCACCCCGGGGATATACACGGTGTTGACCTTCACGATCATATGCCGCTTCACCGCTTCCTCGATACCCCGGATCTGGTTTTCTATCAGGATCTCTGCGCCTTTTTTGCCTTTGATCCGCTTTCCTTTCCAGATGATGAAGGAATATATTTTTTCGGCTGTTTCAGGGTCCAGCGCATTCCAGGTGACCGTCACGTTTCCCACATCATATTTTTCCAGAAGGTCGATCTTTTCGGGAAGGAGAAGCCCATTGGAACTGATGCACTTGATCAGGTTCGGGAACTGTTCCTTGACGAGCCGGAGGGTTTCAAAGGTCTCCTCATTATATAATGGTTCGCCCGGCCCTGCGATCCCGAGCACCTTGATGTAGGGGAATTTCTCGAGTGCCTTTTTGACCATCTCCACCGCTTCGATCGGAGACAGGACGCGGGTGGTTACGCCCGGGCGGCTCTCGTTGACACAGTCGAAATCCCGCACACAGTAATTGCACTGGATATTGCATTTTGGCGCAACAGGAAGATGCATTCTCCCGAATGCGTGGCAAGCCTTTTCGCTGAAGCAGGGGTGATCCTGAATTCGCCGCAGCTGTTCCGGATCCCAGGGAACTTCCTTCCCCTGCACGACTGCGACACGGTATGATTCCTCAGCCATCAGCATCCATTGTACGTAGTCCCATATAAAGGAGAAGATGCACCGGGCCACCTTCCCTGCTCCACGAATTTTCCACGTCAATGGCCGGGAGGGGAAGATATCGTTTATTCCAGGGAAAACGGCATCCTTCTTATCCCGTTCCCTTCTTGCCCTGCTCCCTTCGTGCCCGGTCAAATGATTCCATCGCTTCGTCTTCGCGCCGGAGCTTCACCAGGGTATTTCCCCGGTTGACCCATGCAGAAACCGACTTCGGGTCCAGTTTCAGAGCTTTCTCATAACATGCAAGGGCTTCGTCGAATTTCCCCAGCGTCTTGAGGCAGTTGCATTTTGAGAGCCATACGTCTGCGGATTCCGGATCCTGTGCAGTGGCTTTGTCGTAACACGCAAGGGCTTCCTGAATATTTCCCGCCGCAAGACAACTCTCCCCTTTTTCCATCCATACGCACGCGTCTTTGGATGGATTTGCCGGACCCCTGCCCTTCGCCATGATCTCTCCTTGGAAGCGTGCATATTAGTAGCTTCCGACGGCGTGCTCATCGGACGTTATTCTGTGCGCTACACTATCCCGAGAGAGTACCAGAAAATCCGTTTGTCCAGGTTGCTCCTCACACCCCGTCCGGTAGAGACATCCCTTTTCCCACCGGTATCCTGTGTTCCCTGAACTGAATGGTTCAATCCCAGAACCAGGTTGTCCGGTGATCGAACCAGATCCATTTTACATATTTATGGTATTGATAAGTGATTGCTGTTCATACCCGGGCACACCTTCCCGTGTCCGGGTTATTTTCCCGAGATGGTTCGAATGATTTCATCCCCGCAACAACCCGCGACGAAAATATTCCGGACCCCATCACAGGGCATGTCCATCGAAGAGGTGATCGAGAATGTGGTCCACGAACTGGAACTGGACGAAGTGGATACACGCGTCCTGCGTGAGATCGCTAAAAACCTGAAGAAAGATCTCGATCGCACCCGGTGGGCAGTGGGTGAGGGAAATCTGACCGGTGCCAGGCAGGGCCTGCGGGAAATTCATCATGACTGCCGGGAGGCAATTTTTGCCCTGCGTGCAATGCGGTTATTGCGGAGCCATCCGCTGCCTTCACCCGTGGCAGCCAATATCAAACACACCACCGCCTTTCTTGAACAAACTGCCGATCAGATCGTCGTAGTCATCGGCCGGTAAGCGATACCGGTTTCTCCACGCCTGTTTCGGTACCGAGGGCCCTTCCGAGATGGGGCACCTCCTGTTCCGACGGGTCTTTCGAGAGTAATAATTTGCGCTCCTGTTGAATCGGCGTCCAAAACGGATGAATTTCGTCATATTTTCATCGGTCTGCACCATTATCGTCGGGCTCTGACGCAAATCGACCAGAAAGATTATCTTCTATCGGTTTATCATCTTGTAATTAGACGGAAACGTCAATTTGAGGTAGAAAAATGGGACAAAAGATTGGAACTGAAAAAATTAAGCGCGAAAAGGGATTTCTGTACTACGTCGGCAAAGACGGATATGTCTGGGCCGCACCGATGAAGTCCAACAAGACCGGAAAGAAGAAGAAGGTAAGCTCTGAGAAGATCAACAAAGAACAGGGCTTCATGTACTACGTCGGTAAGGACGGGTTCGTGGCAAAGGCGCGAATGAAGAACGCCTGAATTCTCCTTCTTTTTCAAACACCTTTTTGGTTTTCCAAATCTGATCCATTCCCAAATACAACCAGAAGCTACTATATATTGTTTTGGATCTATAAAATTCAGTTCCGTGAATAATTTATGAATTCATTTTCTATAGAAGCTTGAAAATGGAAGATCAATTATCTGTACCGTTCCTCTGTTGTGAAACACCGGAAGGGTGTTCAATATCGATACACTCCTGTTTAACTTTTATCAATCTGCACGGATGGTGAAATTGAATTTTTTTGCTGGGATTCCGGCGAACAAGCATTGGTGAGAATGGTGGTTTCGGAGCAAGGAATCCCCCACACTGAAAATGATTTCTCCGGGGGAGTGCCATCATCTTTGGAAGCCTTACAACCGGCCCTGGTTGACATTTTGGAGACTCTTTCTGAAGGTATTTTATTGGTGGACCAGAATGGCAAAATTTTCCATTACAACAAGGCATTCCTGGAAATGTGGAAAATCACACCGGCGAAAGTCCCAATAGGTACCTCAATGGATTCGCTCATTTCTGATATCGAACGGCAGATTGATTTGTCTTCTGGCAAAGACATTAGCATTTTCCGACTATCATCGCAGAATCTTGTGGCATCCGGTACCATACGATTAAGGGATGGAAGAATTATTCAGCAGAGTACGGCTCCTCTACGGGGGGATACCTCGGTCAAGGGAAGAGTCCTGACTTCTTGTGAATTGAACGATGGAAAATGGGAGAATAAGCGATTACAACAGTGCATGGAAGATCTTAAACAATGTAATGACGATCTCACACAATTTACCTATTTTGCAACGCACGATTTGCAGGAACCTCTTCGGGCAATACTGGGATTTTCTCAGCTTCTACACAACAGCTGCGGGAAAAAACAGCTTGAAGGTGAGAGTATGGGGTATATCCAAAATATCCTCAATGCAGGGTTCCAAATGCATGCGCTTGTCGTTGATTTGCTCGAGTATTCCCATATCACCAACCGGGCTAAGATTTTGAAAGCGGTGAGCTGCGAAGAGCTTGTGTCTGCGGTGTGCGAAAACCTCTGTCTGCGTATTACCAAGGAAGAAGCTCAGGTATCCCGCGATCCGCTTCCCGTTGTGATGGCGGATACGACACAGTTGTATCGGGTTTTCCAGAATCTTCTTGACAATGCCCTCAAGTTCCGCAGCGAAAAACCTCCCCGAATACATATTTCGGCCCGTTCCATCGACAGGATGTGGCAATTCACCGTCCAGGACAATGGTATAGGGATTGAGCCGGAATATTGCGAAAAAATATTCCAAATTTTCCAGCGCCTGAATACACGGAATTCGCATCCGGGAACCGGTCTTGGTCTTGCCATAACGAAGAGAATTGTGCAATCGTATGGTGGTCGCATATGGGTAGAGTCTGAACCGGGCAAAGGATCCACATTCTATTTCACACTGCCTGCAGGAAAAAGGAGTGAGAAAATTCCGTAATTCCGTAATACTTCCTTATAACAGGTGAAGATGCGGATCGTTCCCCCGCAAGGATTACCGTTAATTCGAGAGAGACACACAATTTTTTTTTGGTTATTATTGGCTCCAAGCACACAACCATTTCTGTGCATAATCCTGAAGGAGAATCGACTCTTTCTTGAAAGCCTGAA
>JAJRCL010000193.1 GCA_028679035.1 Methanomicrobiales archaeon
ACTCACCGCTGGCTCACGGAGGATATCGAGAAGGAGAAGAGGCAGTAACCATGGTCGTGCGCAAAAAGAAGGAATTTGTCTGCCGCGGGTGTCATCGGGTCGCAGAGGGAGAAGTCTGTCCGATCTGCAATGCATCCACATCTACCGACTGGGCCGGCTATCTCGTCATTATTGACCCTGAACATTCGGAAATCGCGAAACGGATGAACATTACGATTGCAGGGAAATATGCCCTGAAGGTCCGTTGATGCGCAGGCTCCCCGAGAGCCGCCGGTCCGATTTCCAGAAGCCGTTTGGCACTCTTTTTCCGAACGTCGAAGCACTCCTCCCCCACTTACAGGGGAAAATTGTCTACTCCGTCGGCGATGTGGTGACCCACAGCCTGATACGACGGGGAATTACCCCCGCGGTAGCGATCATTGACGGGCATACGATGCGTTCGCCCTGCAGCAGGACCCCGGTCATGAAGGGCCGGCAGCTGCGGGCGCATAACCCGGCTGGCACAATCTCAGACGATCTTGTCGAGAAGGTCGCGGATGCAGTAGCAGCACCACCGGCATTACTCTTTGTCGAGGGTGAAGAAGATCTCGCCGTTATCCCTCTCGTCCTTGCTGCTCCCCTCGGATCGATCATCCTTTACGGACAGCCCCGCGAAGGAGTGGTCCTCCGGGTGGTGGATGAACCGGCGAAGGTGCTGGCTGCATCACTGCTCGCATTGTTTGTGCACGAATGATGCACTCCGCCCCACACTTTATATCAGAATCTTTACAATAAATATGGGATACCGATGGAATTTAAGTTTGTAAAAGACAGCAGGAATGATCTTCTCGGCAGACGCGAGATCGAGTTCCTGCTGTCGTACGATGGTGCAACCCCTGCGCGGGCCCAGGTGCAGGGTAAACTCTGCGCCGTTCTCAGCCTGAAGGAAAGTTGTGTTGTTATCGATACCATGAAAACCGCATTCGGCGCGCCCGAGCTGCGGGGAATTGCGCGTGTCTATGACAGTGAGGACGCCAAGACAAAGACGGAGCGCCCTTACCTGAGTGCCCGGGGTAAGCCAAAGCCGAAAGAAGGAGAAGAGCCGGCTGAAGCGCCAAAAGAAGCACATAAGGAAGCACCGAAGGCAGCAGCGAAGAAAGAGGCATAAGCATGGCAGCAGCTAAAGCCAAAGCCAAAGGACGTGCAGCGCTCTATGCCGTCAAAGAAGGAAAAGCCGCCCTCCAGAGGAAATCCTGCCCCCGGTGTGGTACCGGCGTCCTCCTCGCAGAACACGAGAACCGTTTGTGCTGCGGAAAATGCAGCTATACAGAATTCAAGAAATAAGATCTGATGGGTATCAGTGGCCCGGTTCTGGGAATCGAGGGTACAGCCTGGAACCTCAGTGCCGCTCTTTTTGACCAGTCCCTCATTTACCAGAAATCCGCACCCTACAAGCCTGCCCGGGGTGGCATTCACCCCCGGGAGGCGGCGCAGCACCATGCAACGGTGATGCGGGAGGTCATCGGTGACGTTCTCGGCAGAGCCGATACCATTGCGGGCGTCGCATTCTCGCAAGGCCCCGGACTCGGCCCCTGTCTCCGGACTACGGCAACGGCGGCACGTGCGGTCGCGCTCGCACGAAATGTACCACTCGTCGGAGTAAACCACTGTGTAGCCCACGTGGAGATCGGCTGCTTCGGAACCGGCTGCCGGGACCCGATCACCCTCTACGTGAGCGGTGCAAACACGCAGGTGATCGGCTTTCTGAATGGGAGGTTCCGCATTTTTGGGGAGACCCTGGATATCGGCCTCGGGAATGCACTGGACAAATTTGCCCGCATCCACAACCTCCCGCACCCCGGAGGACCGGCGGTTGAACGGCTGGCAGCGAACGGGAACTACATCGATCTGCCGTACACCGTCAAGGGGATGGATCTTGCGTTTTCCGGACTCGTCTCTGCTGCAAAAGATAACAAAGCCCCGATAGCAGACGTCTGCACTGGTCTGCAGGAAACCGCGTTTGCGATGTGCGTTGAAGTGACGGAACGGGCGCTCGCCCACGCCGGGAAAAACGAAGTCCTCCTGGTTGGCGGGGTCGGCGCAAACAAGCGTCTCCAGGAGATGCTGTGCATCATGTGCGAAGAACGCGGTGCGACGTTTCATGTTCCTGAACCCCTGTACCTGGGGGACAACGGTGCGATGATCGCCTATACCGGAAAACTGATGCTGGAACACGGGATTATCCTCCCGGTTGCGGATTCACACGTCAACCCGGCATTCCGCTCCGATGAAGTAGAGGTGACCTGGCGAAAGGACACCGGGACGTTTGCTCCGCTGCAGGTGCAGGGATCGGCCCTTCGTACGGAACGTGGTGCAGAAGCGGTAGTTGAAATCAGGGAAAACGATGTCGTGAAGAGTCGCCGCAGTAAGGCGTACCGCATGCCCACCCTTGACCACCGCCTGATCGCGGAACGGACGCGTGCCGAGGCACGACTTATCGCCCAGGCCCGCCGTTCCGGAGTCCCTACGCCCATCATACACGATATCACCGAGAATACGATCGTGATGGAGCGGATTCAAGGGGACCTTCTGAAACATGCCCTTGCACCACAAGCTGTGAGGGAGGCGGGAAAGATGGTCGGAAGGCTGCACTCCGCAGGCATCATTCACGGGGATCTTACGACAAGCAACCTGATG
>JAJRCL010000194.1 GCA_028679035.1 Methanomicrobiales archaeon
AAAAAAGCAACTCACAAAACGTCTCGTTACTGGATCCTCATCATGCCCAGTGCATGATGATGCGCTGGTTGATTATCCGATGTACCGCAATTCTTCGTCGCTCTTCAGCCGTTCGGTTTCCTGGAGATGGGCAATGACCTGCTCCATTTCGGTCGCCCGCTCATTTAGCAGCCGGGTATCGACGTCCATGCCGATGAGCCGGGAGAGGACCGACAGCACGCTCTGGGCGCTTTTGGGGTCAACGATATACCCGCTTGTTTCCCCCATCAGGCAGATCCCCTCCATGTTTCTGCGTGCTCCCAGGCCAAGGAGAAGTCCTGCTGCGCCGATGATCCCGTTGACCGGATCTTCCCGCTCGAAGGTTCCTCCTGCTTCTTCCACCTGTGGGCGGAGAGCGAGCTGGTTCACTGCGGAGAAAACACGTGGGACATCTACCAGGTGCCCGACACCAAACCCGCCAAGCGCATAAATTCGTTTCACCCCGATACGCTCCGCGATGTCCAGGTATTTCTCGGTGAGAACATAGTGTCCCCGGTTCGACCCGCTCTGGTGATCGCCGATCAGAAACGCAATTTTCCGGGGACCATCACAAAAGTACACCTCGTTATTCGCCATGCGGACATTCCCGTCATTCTCAATGAAAACCTGGGGAGGGAAATACATGGAATGGATCTCGGCAATCTTTTCAGCTCCAAGTTCACGGATCATGTGTTCGGCGACCAGTTTTCCCACCTGGCCGATGCCGGGGAGACCTTCGATAAAAATATCGGCCCGAAGGTTATCCTCGCAAAGAAACTGCACCATTACGTCATCCATATTCGCATCATTCTCCGGTATTTTCCCCAAGGGTCCTGGGGTGCATAGCGTGCGGGATGGGGACTTGCCGTGGCAGCCCCGCAGACCGGACAGTGCTGGCACAGCGTGTAATTTCCGTCCTGCGGGCAGCGCCTGAGGTGTCCGCTCATCATATTACCCGGACTTCTGCTTCCGGTTGAATTTTCCGGATCCACCTGTTTTCTCGATGACCCGGATCGCAGCAGCCGCGGCTTTCTCAATGGATTTCTCTGCTTTTTTATAATTCGGGGCGGTCACTTTGATCCGGTAGGTCGGGGCCCCGACGTAGGTGAGTTCGATCTCCACGTCCGGAATTTTCGGCAAGGCGCTGCGGAGTGCCCGGCGGATGATGTTAATCCCGTCCGGTTTGTTTGACGTGAGATCGAGATACCCGGTAATGCTGACATTGGGGATTTTAACATTCTCCAGGGCGATGCGATGGAGTGTTTCAGCGACATTTTTTTCCAGAGGGAGTTTTGCTACTGCCGCTTCTCCATTGACCGCGACGTCCTCGAACACAGAAAAAAGCAACCCATACTCACGATAGATGGCTTCTTCAATTGCCCGTGGATCCGCAGCAGTAGCGGTGGCGACAAACCCGATCCATTTGTGGGCCTTCTGTTCGTTCTTCCACTCGCGGATCTTTTCCCGTCGCTGGTGCTCGTTCACATCCTTCAGGGAAAGATCAATGTGTCCGCGTCCCGGATCGACGTTCAGGACTTTGCAGACGGCCTTTTGCCCCTCCCGAACGTAATCCCGGATATATTTTACCCATCCAGTCGCGACTTCGGAGATGGGGATCATGCCTGCCCGATTCTCATATTCGTCGAGCCGGGCGAACGCGACAAAATCCTTTACATTATCGATCGTGCAGACGACGAGTTCCCCTTCCTCGGGCCAATCCCTCTCCTTCATCGCAGTATCACTGGAGAGTGGATAGGACCTCTGCCTTCATCACAGCTTTGCCACCCTTTGGTTCGGCGAGGATCCGCCCACAGACCACGCATTCGACCCGGGTGCTTGCATTTTCAAAAACGATTTGTTCGTTTTGACAATCCGGGCATTTCACCCGGAAAAATTTCGTCCTGTTTTCCCGTACGACATGTACCATATCAATCACTCTGCCAGCTCAAACTTGCCTGCACGGAACCCCTTCCGCAGGTGCGCTTTCCCACATTTCGTACACCGGTACCGGACATTGATCTTCTTCGTCGGCTTATCGCCACCTGGTACCTTGCTGAACTTACCCATATTCCCTATGGAACCCCGTCGTGCTTTCTGGCGGTCGATCCAGTTGAGTCCGCGGGACTTGCCCTTCTTTACCTTCTCGACCTCATGAGCCTCGTGTTTTCTGCAATATGGGCAATACGTGTTGAATTTTCCTGGCATTTTCATAAAAAACAAGCCCCCGGCTTGGCCCGAATACCATCATTATATGCCGATATTCATATTTAAGGCTATGTTGCGCTCGCAGAGAACCGCTGCATTACTCTCCGGAATAGTGACGATATCCCCCTTCCGGAGATGGTATACCCGTCCGTCGACACCCATGAACGGGTCAACGTCTGCAAGAATGCGGACAAGCGTATGGGAAACCGTTGCTGGCGGCGATTCCGTCTGCGCCTGTTCTTCCGGAACCGTTACCCGGTGTTCCGGTGGAGGAATATCGGTCTCTCCAGTTCCCTCCGGTGTTTCCGGCGTAAACAGGGATGATTTACATCCCTTCAAAGCCTCAACCGTGGTATCGAATACCGACCGTTCTTCCGGGAGCATGCGCTTGCGCTCCTCGCGATCCGCGTAGTTTCCGTCCACCTGTGCGAGGGCGAGCGTCAGGATCTTGCTGACACGCAACCGGAAAATATCCTTCAGGGATTCCTGGATGTTCTGGATCTCTTCGGCGAGGATCCGCGATTCCGGGCCAAGGGGGTCATCGGCGCCGTACACCTGTGCCTGGAGGTCGCCAAGCGTCCGGGTTGTGGAAGCGTACACATCCGCCGGGATCTCCGATAACTTTCCGGTCTCCCGCTCCTGCAGGACAATCAGGCGCAGCCCTTCAAGCTGCATGCGCACTTCCTCCCGAGAGCTCAGCAAGTCCGCGGCAGCAGAGAAATACTGCAAGCGCCTCCGGGACCCGGTTTTCACCCCGGACGATGGCGTACGTGGACCCGAACATCGGCATTACGACCGCTCTAGTGGCATCAACCTGTACCTCACGTGTCCCAAAGATAACCGCGTCGGTGAGGGGATCGAACGAAGAAAGTTCGCTGACGGACAGCGGCGTGACGCGAAACCCGCTCCCGCCATGCAGGGACGTGGGCATGCGTATCAGCCGTTTCGTGTCGGTGGTGACCGGCTCGTCTGCGAGCGCTGCACGGGACCGGATCCTGTTCCAGAGTTCCCCCTTCTCCTCCATCTCTGCAGAAAGGACCTTCGTGCCCAGAAGACGTCCCACCTGTTCCGCAGACATATCGGCCGGCAGTGCCTGGATTCGCGCAAGAAATGCCTGCGCAGATTTCTCCCCGATGCCCTCGATCTGCGTGAGGCGTGCCTGTGCTTCCTGGGGGTCCATGGATCGCAGCCAGGATACGTAGTCCCGGATCGTGTGCACAAAGCGCATCCCCCAGCCCGCGTTCTCATCCATAGCACCGCTGAGTACAAGAGAGGGGTCGAGGCCGGTACCGCAGACATAGTCCACAAGTTCCCGGCGTTCCGGGCTCCCCCAGATTCGCACCAGGGGATCCCGGATATGGATATGGTACCCCCTGCCCCCGGAGAATACCACCGAGATCCCGCGTGAAGCGAATCCCAGTTCATCGGTGAGCATCGTGATGAGTTTCTCGGTCTCCTCCTTGACCCGTGCCAGCATTGTCCCGTAATCGGCCCGGATAATATGATCCGCGTCAAGGTCAAAAATGAGATCGGCACCGCTCCATTTCTTCTCGGCCATTGTTCCCGCTGAAGGTGCCCCGTAATAGGCGCTGGAATAATACGCATGCGCGGGAACCATTGCGCGAATATAGTCCAGCAGCTCTTTCCTCTCGCCGAACCCCATATGCCTGCGCATCCGGATCTCGGGGTAATCTGCGTCGAAGAACATGAATCCCCACTCCCGCTGTTCAAGGGATGGGGGAGGCGACAGGTTCCCCTTATGGTAGTACTCCGTGAAGCGCTGTTTCAGGAATTCACGTGTCGCGGCCTTCATCGGATCCTCTTGATCATGTACGGTCCCACCCGCTCATATCCCTGTCTCCTGTAGTAGGGGCGGACACCGATCCCACTCATGACGGCAATAGAGCCGTAGCCTTCCTGGGCAGCAATCTCTTCAGCCTGGGAGAGGAGGATCGCGCCGTACGAGCGGTGCTGCCACTCCTGCCCGTTCGGTCCCTTTCCCACCGGGACCGCTCCACCGTAGACGTGCAGTTCGCGCAGGAGTGCTGCACCATCCAGCTCCGTGCGGTAGGGACGGAATGGGAAGCGCAGCCGGGCAAATCCTATGAGGGTATCCGGAGAACCGGCAGAAATGAAGTGTTCCACTCCCCCGCAGCAATCGTACCGTTTGATACCAACATCGATGCGGTCTGGTGGTGGAGCCCTGCCGGCCTCCCTGCAGCGGATACAGCGGCAGGAACCACCGCTTCCCTCCAGATGCTTACGAGCGAGCTGGCGGAAATTGCTGTGCCGGGAACCGGCACTGATCAGTTTCGCCGGTATGTCCCGCTGGACTCTCTGGAGCCGCACATATTCGGGTAACACGGATTTTGCGTACGCGATGAGCTCCACGAGTTCTTCCTCTGCATAGGGTGTATAGGCTCCCGACTGCCAGAGCGTCTCTATCAGGGACCCCGGGGTTACGAGGGTCGGGTAGATCTTCAGAAAATCCGGGCAGAAACGTGGATCAGAAAAAAGCGACAGAAACATCGCACGATCTGCTGCAAGGGTGCTTGCGGGCAGGTTCGGCATTACATGGAAACCGACCTTCAGGGCAGCATCCCTCAAAAGGCGGTTTGCCCGCTCCGTGTCAGCAACGGTGCACCCACGGCGGTTGAATGAGAGGATCCCGTCGTCAACATGCTGGACCCCCAGTTCTACCTTCGTCACGCCCAGGGAGAGCATAGTGTCAATCTCCCGTGTCCCGCAGAAATCGGGCCGTGTCTCAAAGGTGATCCCGATGCACCGGACCTGTGCTGCCTCGTTTGCAGCTGCGGTGTCTTCGATGGATCGGGCAGGCTCCGGCACAGACCGAGGAAAATCATTCATCGCCGCGATGCAGCGGGTGACAAACCAGGACTGGTAATCTACCGTACGCGCAGTGATCGTCCCTCCCATGACGATCAGCTCTGCCTTTCCTACACGATGTCCAAGCGCCGCCAGTTGCGCGAGACGGGCTGTTACCTGCGCGTAGGGTTCGAACGCATGCTCCCGTCCCCGGAGGGCTGCGGGCTCCTCACCGGTATAACTCTGCGGTGAATGGTACGGGTGATCCGGGCCACCGGGGCAGGGGAGGCATTTTCCATGCGGGCAGGGGGCCGGCGATGTCATCACCGCGAGGGGTGCGACCCCGGAGATCGTCCGTGTCGGTTTTACAAGCAGGACTGTACGGAGCATCTCCCATTCGTCCGGTTCCGCGGCGGCAAGTACTGCAGAATTTTTTGGTATCGGCGAGGTACCATACTTCCGGCATACCTCCAGTTTGATGCGTTCAACCGGTACGGTAGAATCCTGGGAAAAAATGCGGGAAATGATTTCCCGGAGTATCAGGTGGTGATCCATGGATTAATGTTCGGCAGCGACCTTTTCAGAACCGAGATCAGGCGAATACCTGACCATGGGGGCCTGGTGCACCCCGATGTGATGGACGATCTCTTCCCCGAGAGTGAGAATTGCTTTCTTATGGAGAATCTTGTTCTTGTGAATGTGGACCGGTGATATGGCAAGAGAGTCGTATTTCCCCGTGGGAACTTCTTCCCCATTGATGCTTTCGTAGTACTTCTTGACGTGGACCAACAGCATGTGTAAATGGAGCAACTCTTCTTTCTGCACGCAATCACCTTATCTAGAAAGTAACTCTTTTGTCTTTCCTACATATAGTTTATTGGTGACCTTTATATCGACGGATTACGCGGGATGGGATCCTTCCTTGGACTTGCTGTAGGGGATGCGTTGGGTGCGCCCCTGGAAGGGCTTGCCGCTCCGTCGGAGAGGATATGCTCCATGATCGGGGGCGGGGTGCACAACCTGAAAAAAGGTGAGTGCACGGATGATACCCTCCAGGCGGTCGCACTCGCCCGCTCCCTCATTCTCTGTCGCTCTCTTGACCCGGACGACCTCATCCCGCGTCTCCTTGAGGGGTACCGCGAACGGCCGTACTGCTACGGCCCAACGTCATCTGCCGCTTTTCAGGAGATACTGGCGGGAACAGTACCGCAGGGGCAAGGTCCGGGTCAGAGAAAGGAAACAGAAACCGGCAGGACAAACGGAAGTATCATGCGGGGACTTCCCCTCGGTATTTTTTTCCCTCCCGGGGAGGTGCGGGAGCCAAGCCTTGCATGCTCCCGGATCACGCACCCGCATGCCGTGGCAGGAGAGTGTTCCGCGTTTGTCAATACGATGATCAGTTTTCTGTGCCGTGGTGCGCGAAAGGAGGAAGCATATCGTAATGCACTGACCCGCTGTGAGAGTGCGGAACTTCGCCCGATCCTAGAGCAATACGAACACTACCCACTCACTCCGTCGATGGACGCTGTCTGGACAACACATTGTGCCGTACGCATCCTGCTCGAATCTGCTGATTTCACCGATGCCCTGATTACGGCGGTGAACCTCGGCGGGGATGCAGACACGATCGGCTCAGTCAGCGGTGCCCTTGCCGGTGCCGCATGGGGGGTTGATGCCATCCCGTCTGACTGGCTTGTCTGCCTGCAGGATCATTGCGACCTACGAAGCCTCGCACGGGATCTCGTGAAGGTGGCGTACGACTGATTAGGTGGACCGCAGCTCAACGAGCTTCAGTGCCCTGCCTTTCAGGCAGACATCCGGGGCGTTCCCGAGAATTTCACCGACGATATATTTCTCTCCTTCGATAATGCCCTCAGGCCTGCAGAGATCCCGGCTTCTGCAGTCAGCTTTGCTGCAGGAAAATTCGAACTGGACCTTCGAATTGACAATCGCCATATCCGAGCTGATGAGGGCAACAATAGGGGATTCAACGACATCGATAGCAAGTGTTCCCCCGAGGTGCACAATACATTCGTGCCGCGAGGACGTGCGCACACCGGTAATCCGGTATTTCCGTCCGGCCTGAAGATTGTTGCACGCGTGACGCACCCGGCAGGGGACACATTCCGGGAGTTCTCCTTCATAAATGAACTCAACGCCGGTCTTTGCGAGATTAGCCCCAATCAGGGTTACTTTTGGTTTTCCTTCTGTCATGATTCCCTACTCCCGGTACAGCATTGCGATCAGCTCCCGGGCTGACTCGCGGGTGATCCCGGTGTCGAGGATCGTAAACCGCTCCGGGCGGATCGTTTTTGCAAGGATCAAAGCCTCTTCTGCCACGGCATCATCAATCCCGATATCGCGGGGTGTTGTCGGTGCTCCGATAGTGCGCAGCGAGGTACGGATCCCGCGCCAGTCCCCCCCGTGCAGATACATCGTGATGATGGTCCCTATGCCACACTTTTCGCCGTGCAGTCCGCAGCCGGGAGCAAGGCGATCGAGCGCGTGGCTGAATTTATGTTCGCCACCGCTCGCCGGGCGCGACGAACCGGCGATACTCATGGCGACTCCGGAAGCAAGGAGGGCTTTGGTAACCATCCACGCACTGCGTTCCTGGTTCGGGAGGATCGTATCTGCGTTGCGCACGAGGATTTCAGCGGTCATACGGGAGAGGGCAATCGCGTATTCCGACAGGGGCTCGCCACGAATGCGGTGGGAGAGTTCCCAGTCGAGGATCGCGGTGTAATTGGAGATGATATCGGCACAGCCGGATGCGAGGAGGCGGTGAGGGGCAGCGGCGATGATGCCGGTATCAGCGACAAGGGCGATTGGGGGATGGGCTTCGAGAGAGGACTGTCCTTCCGCAGAAGGAACCGATGCCCGTGCCGAAGCAATGCCGTCGTGGGAAGCGGCGGTCGGGACGCTGATGAACTGCCGTTCCGTGTTGAAGGAGGCGATTTTCGCCGTATCGATGACACGCCCGCCTCCAACCCCGATAAGAAAATCTGCGCCTGCGGCGGCCTTTTCCGCCAGTTCGATAATGCCCGGTGATATCTCCTCTGCGATGAAAATCTCGGTGTCGAACTCCTCCCCAAGGAGATCCCGCACCCGTTCCCCGGCAAGGTGCAGGGTGTGTTTTCCGGTAATAATCAGGGCGGAACCGCCAAAGCCAAGATCACGGCATACCGCCGGGAGATGGTCAAGTACGTCGTGCCCGATGACCACGTCCCGGGGGAACTGGATCCATTTGGTTTTTTCAGAAGTTTTATTTTTAAGGAGCATCATAGGATCCGGGTTCATTGGTATCAATTATGATTAGGGAGTTCATCTACAAATATTACATCGATCCCATCAGGTACGGCTACTCCTATACCGTGGTCGACACGCTCACCTACGCGGCGATCCTGATCCTGTCGCTCTTTCTGGTCCAGCGCTGGATGCGGAAATCACGGATTCCCGTCAATACCCCGTTTCTTCTCGCAACAATGCCATTTGTGATCTTCGGCGGTCTCCTCCGGGTCGTGCAGGATACCGGGATCATTACGTCTGACGTCCAGTATCTCCTCGTCACCCCGCTGATATTTTTTGTTGTGTTCTTTTTCACGATCCTTTCCCTCATCATTGCACGTTTCATCGCGAAGCGGGGACTGGTCAGCGAGTACCTGCGCCTGTATGCCGGCATCGGCATCGCCGCCTGTGTACTGACCGCTCTGGTTCTCGCCTGGTACGGCCTCACCGTGACGCGGATCGATGGGGCAGTCCTCCTTATCATCCTCGGTCTTGCCACATTCTCCTCGCTGGCAGTGCTCGGTACACTGCGGTATGCCGCCCGGTGGGAGTTTGTGTTCTCTCCACTCTACATCTGGCTCGTGTTCGGACAGATGCTGGATGCAAGCGCGACAAGCTACGGTATTGACCTCCATCCGCTCTCGTACGTAGAACAGCATGTGGTCGGCTCCTGGCTCATCAATCACACCGGCACCGCATTCGCAATGTTTCCCCTGAAGCTCGTCGTTCTCATTCCCGCCCTCTGGGTGCTGGAAATGTACCGCAAAGAAGGGAATGAGGAGTTCTGGCATCTGGTCATTCTCGCTATGATCGTCGTTGGCCTCGGGCCTGGTGTACGCGACATGGTACGGATGGTGCTCTATGTCTGAGCGTACGCTGCTGGGTTCTGTTCTCCTCATCGCCGTCATTTTTTGTGTCTCCGTCGCAATCGGTGGTGTCGTAGTCGTTGTGCAGCCGGACCTGGGTAATACGATGCTGCAGGTTGTACGCGATCAGATCCTTGGAAGCGTCATGGATCAGGATCCGGCAGTGCTCTTCCTGAAAATCTTTCTCAACAATCTCGAAGCCTGTGTCCTGCTGTTCCTGGGAGGAGCGACCTTCGGGGTTCTGACCGTGCTGATCATCTCGCTGAACGGGGTGGTTATTGGCGGGATCTTTGAACTGGTGCGGGAACAGCGGGGAACGCTCTACGTGCTCGCTGCGATCCTTCCGCACGGGTTTATCGAAGTTCCCTCGTTCCTTCTTTCGGGAGCCCTGGGGCTGATGCTTGCCGATGCCCTGCGACGGGACTGGAAGGAAGGAAAGGGAGCCGCCGTTGTTGCTGGAAATCTCGCCAGCACTTTTCTGCGGATCGTACTGCCGCTGGTCCTGCTGGCTGCATTTATCGAGGCTTTTATAACGCCCGGAATAATAAATTTAGTAACCTAAGGAGTTATTTTCCATGGAAGAAGAAACCGGAGCCCTCCCTGCAAAAAATGACTTCAGCAGCTGGTTCAATGAAGTACTCTGGCGTGCCGAGGTGATGGACGTCCGGTACCCGGTAAAGGGGCTCTATGTGTGGTTCCCGCACGGCTTTGCGATCCGGAAACACGTCTATGAACGGCTCCGGGAAATCATGGACCGGGATCACCAGGAAACCCTGTTCCCTCTCCTTATACCAGAACACGAATTCATGAAAGAGGCAGAACACATCAAGGGATTTGAGGAAGAGGTCTACTGGGTTACCCATGGCGGAAAAAACCAGCTTGACGTGCCGCTGGCGCTTCGGCCGACCAGCGAGACGGCGATTTACCCGATGTATGCACTCTGGGTCCGTTCCCACGCCGACCTCCCGCTGAAGATGTACCAGGTCGTCAACACCTTCCGGTACGAAACAAAACACACCCGCCCTCTTATCCGGCTACGGGAGATAACCTCGTTTAAAGAGGCCCACACGGTCCATGCGACCTGGGAAGAGGCAGAATCACAGGTCCGTGCCGCGATTGAATGGTATATCGAATTCTACACCGGACTCTGTGTGCCGGTCATCGTTTCCCGGCGACCGGACTGGGATAAGTTTCCCGGGGCAGATTACACAGTAGCAGTCGACACCATCATGCCGGATGGGCGAGCCCTCCAGATCGGGACAGTCCACCATCTCGGAGATCATTTTTCCCAGACATTTGGGATAACGTACGAGGATGATAAGGGAGTACAGCGGTATGCCCAGCAAACCTGCTATGGAATTTCAGAACGCTGTATTGCAGCTCTCATCAGCCTCCATGGCGACGATCACGGTCTTGTTCTGCCATCGTCCGTGGCACCAGTGCAGGTTGTTATTGTCCCAATCCTGATCGGCAAGCGTCGTGCGGAAGTAAATACCGCGGCCGAAATGATGGAACAGGTTCTGCGTGCCGCCGGCATACGGGTAAAACGTGACATACGGGAGATCCGTCCCGGCGCCAAGTATTATCACTGGGAGATGCGTGGGGTCCCGATCCGGCTTGAGGTCGGCCCCCGTGACATCGATGCCGGTGTCGTGAGCGCGGTGACCCGGACCGGTGATCGCAGCACGATACCCCGCGGGGATCTGGTCCCCGGTGTGCAGGCCCTTCTCGGGCAGGTAACAGCATCAATCAAAAAACGGGCAACGGATGAGATCCGGTCCCGTATCACCGTCGCCGGGAACGTAGACGATGTAGTTCTCGCGGTGCAGACCGGGATTGCGGTCGTCCCCTGGTGCGGGGAACGCCGGTGTGCCGAACTGCTCGAAGAAAAGAGCGGGGGAAGTATCCTGGGAATGTACGTACGGTCAGAACTCGTTGAGGGAATCGACGGTGTCTGTCCCGTCTGCGGACAAAAAGGCTGCTGCACCCTTATCGGGCGAACATTCTGACGGATAGCCGTTACGATGGCCCTGCCCGAAGGGGAATACTCACACCTCCTCTTTTCGATAATCTGTCCAGCCAGAGCTCACCGAAACATGGAGGAAAATGATAAAGGGTCTGGCTTAATTGTTGAAATTCGAAAAAGGAAGATTAGCAGTTCCGGCAGACGTAATTAACGTTCATACGGGGGCTGCGCAGGTCACCACTGACGAACTTTTTTCCTCCCCGGATAAAAAGGCGCCGGCATTTGGCACAGCGCTTGGGACGAAGGAAGTCCAGCGCCTGCATCGGCACTTCCAGTGAGAATGATGCAGTCTCTCTGGTATCTTCATCATTTTCCTCGTCAAAGGCAGCGAGCAGTTTCAGGATCTGGAACGGGCTCGCACCGAGTGAGTCAAACTTCTTGAAAATGAAATAGTGATAGATCAGCCAGGCAAGGTCTGAGCGGTCCAGTCCTTCCTCAAATTCCTCGCAGTTGTCCTCGATTTCCTCGAGGGTGCACCCGCAGAGCGGGCAACGGCCTCCCACCAGCTCGTCCAGGAAGACCTCCTCCTGGCAACCGGGGCAGATAGTATGGCGGGCATTAATCCGTGATGTCATGGTTCCGGTTCTCCGCAAGAAGGAACGAACGTTGGAGCAAGGAAAGCAGGCCCTCGTAAAATGGCCCATTTTCCCGCCGGTGTTACGTATTGACGTTGATCCAGTGTGGTGATATACATATCGCTCTCGCAGGAAAGCACGTGTTTTTTCAAGACGGACCCGTCGCTGAATTGCGGCCTCACCACCGAAGGGCGCGTGTTTATCGATCCGGTGTCCTCATTGTTTGCGAGGGTATGAGCCTGGTGAGGCCATCGATTGGGATTACCTGGGGAAAAAATTACCTTCGCCTAGAGACCACACCGGTCGATTCATCAGACATCAGCTTTCGCGCAAACCGATGGGCATCCGCAAGAGGTTCCGGATACCTTTGCCCGGGAAGGATCGTCCCCTGCACAATCTCTGTCGCCTGGATCATATCGGTGCGGTGGCCGGGAGAGATAAACAGCGGTCTGCGGCCGGGAGCGGTCCGTAAGGCAACGCCAATCTGCTCCCCGTTTTCGGTGATGCGTGCTATTTCTGTTGTATTCTGATTGGTGTTTTCCATGTTCCCAGTGAGGAGATTCCGGGCAACACCGATACACCGAATATCGAGGGCAACACCGATATGGCAGGCAAGCCCGAACCGTGTGGGATGTGCGATCCCGTGCCCCGGGAGAAGGAGGATATCCGGAAGTGTACGCAGGTTTCCATACGCCTCGACGATCGCAGGCCCGATATGGAAAGCAAGAAAACCCGGAATGTACGGAAAATGGTTCCGGCAATGCGCAGAAGTCCGTTCGATGAGGGAGAGTGATGGATACGAGAACACCGAAACCGTGCCAATTATCCGCTCCCCGATCTGGGCGCTTCCTGCGGCACAGACCGTATGGATATCTTCTGTTTGACTGTCGACAACCAGGCACCGGAGTGGCAGGAGGCGAAGCTCCATCTGGACTGCATCTTCGCGTGTCGCAGCGCTCACGAGCGAGCGGGCATACGGAATGGATGGTGACTTGCTCTTGGGGAGACACCCGTTCATAGGGTTCCGACGGTGCTTGGCCCGGTCATCCGTCCGGAATTATGGTTACCCATGTTTTCTGAGAGCCTCCAGAAGCTCCGGGATCGGCGGAAGAGTCGAAATCTCGTAGATCTTGCGAAAAATAATGTCACCATTCTCCCCGATGATAATATTCGCCCGCATCGCCGTACCTTCGATTTGCCGGAATACTCCGTACCGCTGGGCTACACTTCCATGGGGCCAGAAATCGGAAAGGAGCCGTGTGCGGGTAATCCCCAGGTGTTCGGCCCACGCCTTCTTGCAGGGGACCGAATCGACACTTATCCCAACCGCGATCGCGTTCAATGCAGAAAAATGTTCAACGTGTTCTTCGAGTGACTTCATCTGGCCCGCACAGACGCCGGTCCACGCGAGCGGATGAAACGAGAGTATCACCTTTTTTCCTGAAAAATCGGAAAGGTGAAAATCTTCTCCATTCTGATCTTTCAGGGAGAAGTCGATTCCTTTCCCTGACTGACCCTGTTCAATCTGTTGCATAGGCATGTGTAACATTCCTGATTTCATACACGGACCGTGGGAAATATGCACTGAAGGACAGAATCGATTTTCCAAAGATCTCCTGCGATCTGCAGGCTCTTTTCAGCGCCGAGTTCTCCATGTCGTCGTTGGTCATCAAACATTTCAAGGTCTGCAAGGATGTGCAGCACCGCCCCTTCCAGATCAAGGTCATTGTCCATGTGCTCCTGAAAAATGCGGGACAGCTTCCCTTCTGTAAGGGAGGTACCGGGGGGCTTTCCATGAGGGTTCAGGCCCGTTGCCAGTTCCTGCAGGCGGTGCAGGATTTCGCAGGATTTTTTCAGTCCTCCGGCTGTGAAGTTCAGGCGTGACCGGTACGGCTTTCCCGCAAGGAAGAAACGGACCTCTTCAGCGGAAAATCCCTGCTTGAGCAGATCATCAAGATTGATGATATTGCCCCGGCTCTTGGACATCTTTTTACCGTCGATCAGGAGATGCCCCCCGTGGAACCAGTAATGGGCAAATTCCGTTCCGGTCAGGGACTCGATGATGGCGATGGTGTAGTCGTGATGCCGGTAGAGGTTATCCTCTCCTCCGCACGCGATATCAATCTCGGATCCCAGGCAGCTCACCACCATTCCGGGATCCTGGATGTTCCATGACGGTCTTCCCCGGCCGATTGCCGTATCCCAGTATACCGTGTCTCCTTCCCGGTATCCGTGCCAGAGTATGAAATCCCCCCGGTTCCACTGGACACCGGGATAGGTATCTTTCCGGAACCTTCGCTTTGTTTTCGGCCATCGCGACATATCGAGCCGGAAAAGTTTTCCGAATCCGGGAAATTTCAGAGGGTCAAAAAATATATCGACGTCGTACCAGTACGCAGAGCCCTGTTCAAGGAGCTGCCGGATAAGAGAAACTGCGGATTCCACAGAGGTCGATGAACGGGGATTATGCGACGGAGGCTTGATCCGGAGCCGACCGGCATCCTGGTAGAACCAGTCTGCGCCCCGGTCGATCAGTACGGAGAGTGTGATCCCCTCACGGTGTGCTGCGGCGATCGCCTTGTCCTCCACGTCGGTGAAATTCAGTACCCGTTCCACCGAATAGCCAAGGAATTCAAGGTACCGCTGAAGAACGTCCTCGAAGATGAACGTACGGAAATTCCCGATGTGCGGCCGCTGGTAGACGGACGGACCACAGGTGAACATCTTCACAACACCTTTCCGGCGGGGGACAAAGGGTTCGACTTTCCGGGAAAGGGTGGAATAAAATTTAGTCATCGCATCTCCTCAACGATGCCACTCGTATGCCCTCATCTGGCTTGGAGTTATTAACCTTTTCCGCAGGATCCGCCAGAATAAACCTTCAGCGTTCCTAAACGTGAGAAATATCGGTATATTCAGCAACATCGGCACTGGTGGTGCAGAGGTCCCGTACCTGCAGGGAATGCACATTATCATACCCTGTCATCCGTGTCATCGTGCACATCTC
>JAJRCL010000195.1 GCA_028679035.1 Methanomicrobiales archaeon
ACCGAGGAGCAATGTTCCTCGACGTCGGTTACGAGGGAGGCATCACGCATTTTTTCCAGGAAATCACGCATCATATCCGCTCCAGCGCGGTCCCAGGGTATGGGGAACATCGAGATGGTCCAGGATGCGTCCGACCACCATATCCACCATGTCCTGCACAGAACGGGGGTGGTGATAGAAGGCCGGGCTCGCGACCATCACGATAGCGCCGGATTCATCGGCGCTCAGCATGTTCTTCAGGTGGACACGGGAAAGGGGCATCTCCCGCATCACGAGGATCGGGCGCCGCCGTTCTTTCAGGGAAACATCGGCGGCCCGGGCGATAAGCGTGGAAGAGTATCCATGGGCGACTGCTGCGAGCGTTTTCATGCTGCAGGGCAGCACGACCATCCGTTCGAACCGGCTCGACCCGCTTGCAATAGGGGCCGACAGGTCGTTGTTATCATAGTACGTCGCCGAAAAACCTTCAAAATCCACGCCCTCGTGGGCGGCGAGCTCCCATGCGGTCTGCGAAATAATGAGGTGCACCGTACCTGCATCGCAGAGGACCTCGAGGAGACGCTGGGCATACACTGCCCCACTCGCTCCGGTCACTCCGACAACAAACTCTCTTGCCATGCTCCGTTTCCCCTGATTCCTGTGTATGATCAGTTGACCAGTAATTTATCCTGTTTGGTTGGTTTTTTAATATGCAGCACCTCGGTTGCTGCCGCCTCCACCCGCGCCCGGAGTTCCTGGGGCGCGTACACGCCGAGACGCCATTGCTGGGCACGGGTCTCATTCAGGGTCGTGACCAATGGGGAAACCTCTTCCAGCCCTGCATATGTATGCATGTTCCGCACCTGGACGCCCATCGTCATCGGGGTCGGGAACCGGGGGATATCCACCAGCACCTCATGCGGGGAAACACCGGCATATGCTGCGATCTCCTCGGCCATTGCCCGTCCCTCCTGGATCCCGGTCTTCCCCCGCAATTCAGGGCTGACCTGCTCTTTGCCGACGTATACTGCCCTCTTGTAGAGCTCCCGGCGCAGTATCCTTCCGATACAGTCGCGGGCGACGGAACTCGGGGAACCATGGAGAGTAAAAAGGAATGTCGCGTCGTCCATGCGTGCAAGGTCCTGGATGCGGGAATCGTCACCGGCAGCCCGGTGCGCGAGCAGTGCATACTTGAGCATGCTCGCCGCGATACGGCTGACGTGGTGGAAATAGACCGCAGGGCGCATCAGAGTGCGTGCGATGAGCAGGGACTCTGCCGCATTGATCCCGCTTTCTTCCAGGACGATACCATGCTCGGTGAAAATACTGCTCTGGATGAGGCGGTGGGCATCCACTGTTCCATACGGGACGCCGGTATAGTGTGCATCCCGCATCAGGTAGTCCATCCGGTCGACGTCCAGATCCCCCTGAATGATTCCGGAGAGGCAGTGTTTTCCCCGGATCATCGAACCGACCTCCGCCGGGTCTGTCCCCTCACCGCTCAGAGTCTCCGCGAGAATCCCGCTGCAGAGGAGTGTGTCGATCTGCTGGTGATCCTCGCCGGTGAACTCGACAATGAGGGGCTCGATCGCGTGCGAGAAGGGTCCATGTCCGATGTCATGGAGGATGGCAGCTGAGAGAACGAGTCTGCGTTCATCGGCGCCAAGACCCAGCTGCCGGCACATCATCCCGGCAAGGTGCATCGTTCCCAGGGAGTGCTCGAACCGGGTATGATTTGCACCCGGGTACACAAGGTATGAAAAACCGAGCTGACGGACATAACGGAGCCGTTGCACCGGCGGAGAGTCGAGGAGATGGAGCGCTGTGTCATCCACCTCGACATACCCATGGACCGGATCCTTGATAATTTTCATCGTCATCTAGGGATCAATCCAATCGCCCTGATAAGCCTTTGCCCGGAACAGGATTTTATCAGGTTGGAACATCTTCCATTTTCGCACTTTTGCGGGATCGAGCATGTTTCTACGATACATTCCATGCTCCATCTGCACATTGGTAAAACCCACCGACAGACGACAGCGGAAATTTATTTCCCCGAACCCATCCACCGAATAGTAATGCGGCTTGCAGTGCTCTCCGGTGGGACCGGGACCCCAAAGCTCCTCTGGGGGATGCGGGAGATACTTCCGGACGAAGATGTCAGCGTCGTGGTCAACACTGCCGAAGATATCTGGATCAGCGGGAACCACATCTCACCGGATGTCGATACGGTGATGTACCTCTATGCGGGAATTCTCAACACCGCAACATGGTGGGGAATTCTGGGGGATACGTTCAGGACCCACGATATTTTGCACCAGCACGGCTCACGGGAATACATCGCTATCGGAGACCAGGACCGGGCTGTCCAAATCCTTCGGGCAGATATGCTCCGCAGCGGGTCCTCTCTCACGGAATGCACACGTTCTCTGTGCAGACAGTTCGGAGCGAAGGCAAACATACTTCCGATGACCGATACGCCGGTAACCACCTTTGTCGAAACAGACAATGGTACACTCCATTTTCAGGAATACTGGGTAGAACACCGGGGGAAAGAACCGATCAGGGGGGTATTTCGTTCCAGCTCTGCTCCGCCGTGTGCAACCGCTGCTGTCGTTTCTGCCCTCTGGGAAGCAGAGGCGATACTTATAGGCCCGTCGAACCCGGTGACCAGTATCGCACCTA
>JAJRCL010000196.1 GCA_028679035.1 Methanomicrobiales archaeon
GCGCATATCTCGATACCGGACGCAAATGATCCATGAAGGGATTTTCCGATGATGAGACCCGACAGGAGTTTGCTTGCGATCGCCAATATCGTGATCGCAACGATCGGTATCAGGAGCAGATCACCGCCCAGGCGGACCGAAATTCCGAAAAATACGAAGAACAGGACGAGGAAAACATCCCTGAAAGGCTGGGAAATCCGCTCCAGCGCCGCGGTGTTTGTCTGGGAGAGTGCCGATCCCAGCGCAATGACCGAGAGTGCCTCAGGGATCTTTGCAAACCGGGAAACGAACGCCGCTGCAAGAACGGCGGTAAAGGTCAGGAGCACCGGAAGTTCATCATCGCGGTGCAGGATACTCTCGAACAAAGACCTCCCAAGCCAGACGAGAGTATAGAAAGCGCCAACCATTACCACAACTTTGATGATAAGGAGCATGGGGCTGGAGGCTTCCACCGAGATCACCGACAGAAGGAGGATCAGCAGCACATCCTCGAAAATCATCATCCAGACGATCGTTTCTGCCTCAGGATTGATGAGTTTTTTATTCTCTATGAGAGAGGCAACAGCCATCGCGGAAGAGCTTATGTAGAACGCTGAACCGATGATGAACGCTTCATATGCCCCGAAACCCAGAATCAGCGCAGCAAAAAAACCGATAGCCATGTTGATATTCAGGTCAAGGAGCCCGGAAATGAGGATAGACGGCCCCTGTCCGATGAACCGCTTCGGCTTCATCTCAAGACCGACATAGAAGAGGAGGAAGATGAGTCCCAGGAAACTGAGGAACTGGGAGATGTCATCTGCCTGCACGAGGCCAAATCCTGATTCCCCGAGAGCCACGCCGGAGAGAATGTAGAACGGAATCGGAGGAAGGGTATATTTTTTTGCCGTCAGTGCGAGGATGAGGCAGACCAGGAGGGCGAGGGCAAGTCCTTCCATCGTTTCCTGATAGTTTGATGCAGAGGTGAATGAAGTAATCGGTATTTCCCGCAATCAGGCCCGGAAAGAAATTACATCGGGAGAAAAAAGCTCGTGGTGATAGGAATCCCTAACGGAGGGACAGTTATGACCGGACATGGCAGAACGTCCGCCTCCCGGTACGATTCAGTTATTTCCCTTTCCGGAAAAAAGGCAGGACATTCAGGTAACCGCTGAGAATACCCGAACGCCGGTCCGGAAAGACTCCTTCATTGACGTGTCGCACATCCTCGATGGAGTAGAAGGCATGGGGATTGAGCTGACGGATTCGTGCGACAACTTCCGGCACCGCCCTCCGGTTGATCACTGAGAAGATGATCTTCACTTTTCCGAACGCCCCATCGCCGTCAATGGTGGTGGTCCCGAATTTTTCCTCGCGCATGAATTCGAGAAGGGTCGTCGCATCGTCTTTCGTGATCACCCGTATAACGACGTTTCCTATGGAAAGCCGGTCCTCAATTTTCATCCCGACGAATATCCCGGTCGCGAATCCTCCCGCGTAAGCGACATAGGCAAGGGGGTTGTTCAGGTTGCGCATAATCTGCCCGATGGCGAGGAGCCATATCGAGATCTCGAAGAATCCGATGAACGGTGCGTAATACTTGAACCCCCGGGATACGAAGATGACCCGCATCGTGCCAAGGCTCTGGTCGCACACCCGCGCGAAAAAAATGAGGAACGGGAGAATTACCAATGCAAACAGGTCAGAAGTATAAAACGAGACGAAATCAACCGCCATATGCCGATTGTCTCCAGTAAATCCTTGTAAAATATATGCCTGCAATGTTTAAAACAATGACGAGCGGGAGGATGCATCTGGAACGTTACGCTGATTCAATATACTCCCGAATCTTCTCACTGTATTTCGCCATGAACACCCCGAAAATCGATGTGACGATCACCATCACCGCAACGGTGCCGGAAACAACCGCTGAGCCGTAGATCGCGGCGATCGCAACAGCAAACTCCCCCCGTGCAACGGTATTTGCGGCAATTTCCACACCGGCCCCCCGCGAATGATGCAGGGCCCAGCCGATAGCCATCCCGGAAAACAGCTTCGCCGCGATCGCCGCAAGGGTAATGATAATCATGAGGACCGGTGAAAAACCGCCCGTAAATGAAACGGATGCCCCGAAGAAAAAGAAAAAGATGACCAGGAAGATGTCCTTGAATGGGGTGGCGATCCGCTCGAAGGCAACCGGATTTGTGCGGGAAAGTGCAGAGCCAAGAGCGATCACCGGTACTGCTTCCGGGATGGCCAGGAACAGGGATGCCCCGGTCGCAGACAGGACAGAAGTGAAGGTAAAAAGGGCGGGGATCTCGTCTGTGCGGCGCACCATCGTGAGAATTTTCGCGGCGAACAGGCGGATCAGGGCAAAAATAAGGATTACAACGCCCGCAATTTTTATGAGAAGGACAAATGGGTTCTGCACTTCCGTGGAGATGAAAAATATCAGGAAGACCATGATCAGGTCCTCAAAGATAAGGAGCCAGACAATGGTCTCCGATTCCGGCGCTACAAGGCGTTTGTTTTCGATAAGCGAGGAAACGGCAACGGCTGAACTCGTATCCAGGAATGCAGAAGCGATCACAAAGGATTCGAAGGGCGACAGGCCCATAAGGAGTGCCGCACCAAAGCCGATGGCCATATTCACGTTCAGGTCCAACAGGCCGCTCTTGAGAAAATCAGTACCACGGGAGAGGAACCGCTGTGGCTTGAATTCGAGCCCTGAATAAAAGAGAAGAAATACCAGCCCCATGTGACTGAAAAATGTGGAAATCGTACTGTTACGAAGCACCTCGAGACCGAGATTTCCGGCAATCAGACCGGCGATAATATAGAACGGTATCGGGGGAACTGCAAACCGCCGCGAAATTACCGCAAGGCCAAGACAGATAAGGAGAGCGAGTGCGATCTCTTCCATTCACACCTGAAGAATCTGGTTTTCGAAACTCTTCAGCTGGTCGGACTCCCCGATGGCAACAACAATATCTCCTTCCTCAAATGTGTAGGACGGTGGAGGGCTGATGATATTAACATTCTTTCTCGACACTGCGACGATCGTAGCGCCGGTCTGGGTACGGATTTGGAGGTCGGCGATAGATTTTCCTGCGAGGTTTTTGCGGATAATGTACGTGTGTACCCGGATTCGCAGGTCAGAAAGCGCAGAGAAGGCGATCTCCACCGCTTCCCTCTCTGCTTCAATGATCGCACCGGATAGAATGCTCCCGAGTCTTCTCGCTTCTTTCGCATTTACTTCTGCTGCGCACGGGGTATTTTTTCCTTTCTCAATGATGTAGATCTGTGTCCGGCCGGAGTTCATGAATA
>JAJRCL010000197.1 GCA_028679035.1 Methanomicrobiales archaeon
AAGGCACGGTCATGGATCTGGACCTTATCCGGATATAGATACACGTCGTCTCCAGTGGCGATGCATTGCTCCAGTGCAATCGGGCGCATAAGTCCCTTTTTCTGTGGATCCGGTGTGATCCCGGTGATCTCGAGACCGTTGGACCCGTTTCCGATCAGGTAACGGGTAAGGAAATACACGTCTCTTCCCTTTTTCTTATTGAGGGCGGAGCCGATCTCTTTGCATTCCCGGGGAAATATCATTGGCGAGCTCTCCAGTAGGGCACCAGCCCTCCGGCATGCAGGATGCTGCGCATCCGGGGAGAAAGCGGGCGGATGGCGAAGCGGACGCCATGGCTCTCTACCCACCCCGCATCAATGTCGAACTGCACGATCATTCCCTCGTCACAGGCAACCTCTGCCTCGAGCACCGGAAGACCGATGTTGATCGCGTTACGGAAAAAGATGCGGGCAAAACTCGGTGCGATTACCGCCTTGACTCCTGCCTCTTTCAGGGCGATAACCGCCTGCTCCCGCGAGGAGCCGCACCCCATGTTCTTTCCGGCGACGATCACCGCACCGTTGAGGCGTTTCCGCAATGCCGGGTCCAGATCCTCAAACACATGTTCAGCCCAGAGCGAGCGATCCTTGGTGCGCAGGTACCGTCCCGCGATGATCAGGTCGGTATCGATATCGCTGCCGATGCAGACGGCCTTTCCTTCAGCGTACATCGTCTGCCTCCGGTTCCGTGATCTCCCCATTAAGGGCAGATACCGCTGCGGTGGCGACGGAGGATAAGTAGATCGCTCCACCGACGCCCATACGGTTGCTGAAGTTCCTGTTTGCGGTAGAGAGGCAGACCTCTCCTTTCCCTATGACTCCCATGTGAGCGCCCAGGCATGGCCCGCACCCGGCAGGGCCGATCACGCAACCGGATCGGATGATGGTGCCCAGATGCCCTTCTCGTTCAAGACGCTCCAGAACGGTGCGGGACGCGGGGACGACGATAGTGCGGACTTTTACCTGTTTGCCCTTCACGATGTGGGCGAACCGCGCAAGGTCTTCGAATCTCCCATTGGTGCAGGTCCCGACAAACACCTGATCGATGGCAGTTCCGGCAAGTGCAGCCGCATTCTTCACTGTGTCGACCCTGGGAGGGACAGCGACGAGCGGCCGGACTGCACCCAGGTCGATGGAGATTTCCCGTTCATAGGTGCAGGGTTCCGTTTCCTGCATATCGGCAAATTTTCCGAATCCCCGGAGATACGCGGTCGTGACCGCATCCGCAAAGAACATCCCGGTCTTTGCACCGCTCTCCACTGCCATATTGCAGAGGGTCAGCCTCCCGTGCATGGGGATCGTCGCAGCTCCGGTGCCGATGAATTCAATAGCCCGGTAGGTTGCTCCCTCCATTCCCAGCAGGGAGACATACTGCAGGGCAACATCCTTCGGTTCTGCGGCACCGGTGAGTTCACCATGCAACCGGATCGCAATGGTCTCCGGGACCCGGAACCAGGTCGCACCGGACGCCCAGATTCCCGCAAGGTCGGTCGCACCCATCCCGGTCGCGAATGCGCCGAATGCACCCAGCGTGCAGGTATGGGAATCTGCGCCGGCGACCACTTCCCCGGGCAGTACTTCCCCCTCTCCCATCAGCTGGTGGCAGATCCCGTTCCCAACATCGGAAAAGCACATTCCCTGTTCCTGTGCGAAGGTACGCAATTCGGACTGCAGGTCTGCGGTCAGGCTCGTGTTTGCCGGGACAATATGGTCGAAAATGACGTGAAACCTGGCAGGGGTAACGACATGCGCTCCCATTTCCCGCAGTGCCATCAAGGTGAGAACGCCGGTGCCGTCGTGCACGTAGGCACGGTCCACCTTGCGATCCACAAAGTCACCGGCACTTCCCCCCAGGATTCGCTCGGATAAGGTTCCCACGATTAGCGGACCTCCTGGGATTCCGTGATCAGTTTTTTCAGGATATCCGGCGTGATGCTGCATTTATGCTCGCTGCGCAGCTTGACCATATCGAGGACCCAGCAGACCTGGGTTTCTGAGAGATGGTACCCGAGGGCTCCGATCACATGCTCCAGCGCCTTTTTTCCTGAGTGCTTCCCCAGGATAAACCGCCGCTCTCCTCCGACCAGCTCCGGAGGTATAGATTCATAGGTGGCAGGGTCTTCAAGAATGGCGGCAATATGAATACCACTCTCATGCGAAAAGGCGTATTCTCCGACGATAGCCTTGTTTTTTGAAACCGGTACACCCGAATACTGCGCGACCAGCCGGGAAATATTGTTCAGGGGTGTAAGATCGTAACGGTCAACGCCTCCGACCATGTGTGCAGCAACGAGAACTTCTTCAAGGGCCGCATTTCCCGCCCGTTCCCCGATACCATTTACCGTGGTATGGAGCTGGAATGCACCGGTTTCCGCAGCCGTCACGGTATTCGCGGTGGCGAGTCCCATATCGTTGTGACAGTGGGCACAGAGGGGTTTTCTTGCATCAGCCACGAGTTCCTGCATGATATGCTGCATCTGCAGCGGCGTTAGGCATCCGACAGTATCGGCAAAGGAAAGAAGGGTGGCGCCGTGATCTGCTCCTTTCCGGTACGCATCCTTGAGGATTTCCAGGTCAGTACGGGAGGCGTCTTCGGCGGCAAACCGCACCTCAAGACCATGGTCACGGGCATATTCCACCATTGCACAGGCCTCCTCCAGGACCTGTTCCCGGGGTTTGCGGTATTTGTGCCGGATGTGCAGGTCGGAAGTTGCGATGAAGATGCTGACCATGTCCACGCCCGCCTCTACCGCTGCTTCTACGTCACCTTTCCGTGCCCGGGCGAGACAGCAGATACGGGCGTCCAGGCCCATATTGGCGATCGCTGTTACTGACTGCATCTCATATTTTGATACCACCGGAAAACCGGCCTCGATGACATCGACACCGATACTGTCGAGCATCCCGGCGATATCCATCTTCTCTTCCCGCCGGAACGATACACCCGGCATCTGTTCCCCGTCGCGCAGGGTAACATCACAGATCTCAATATTCCACGGTTTCATGCTTCTCTCCTGGAGGGCATACTCCTTCTATCACGACGACGCTCAAACTGTCTGAGGGGACCAGTGCCTCTCGGAGCCGGGTCTCGTCCTGCGCACGGATGTGGAGCGGTTCGGTCCATGCAATATAGGGGTCAATATCATACGCCCGGCCTTCCCCCACAAAGCCCAGCCGCTCGTTTTTCAGCACAATACAGAGGAGGGGGATTCCTTTTTCCCGCACATCCATAAGGGCGTTGATTCCCGAGTGCAGGAGCGCGTAATCCCCGCAGAGAGCGATTCCCGTACTCTTTGCCGCAACGGCGATACTGGATCCCAGACCATAGGACGCAATTCCGATGGCATAGGGAGGATTCATAGCGAGGAGCGAGCAGCCGATATCACACACCACACGACGCTTCTGCTCTGCGAGAATCTGCATCACTGCCGTGAATGGACAATTGCGGCAGAATGTGCGGTAATGGCCGCGGGAGCCATAGGTTTGTGGTATGTTTGTTGTTGCGGGAGGAAGGACACCGCGGTGCTCCCGGAGAAACGGACGGCCGAGTTCATGGAACTCTGCGTACCGCTCCAGATCAGCAGGGGGCGGATAGACTGTCACGACATGGGAGTTGGCGTCAGCCGCACCGGCTCCTACCGTTCCGCCCCTGAGCCGGTTGAGCGAAGAGGAACGGGACCATGCAAACATTCCGGCGAGCTGGCGGTCGGCAGAGGCAACCCTTCCACGCATCGTAAGATCCCGCTGGGCAGGGACAGCCGGGAGAGGGTTACGAAGCGGGAGATCTTCCGGTACCTCGGCGTTGAGAATTGCCGGGGTCACGCGGTAAAGGGCAATACGGGAAAATCGCTCGGAAGCGCGGAATGCCTCTTCAACGGACTGCTGACAGGTGGCGGGATCCGGTTCCAGCACCGGGACCTGAGCGATCTCCCCGTAGTACCGGGAATCCTGTGCATTCTGTGAGGCGGTAACATCGACATCGTCTCCTGCTAGGATAACGACGCCTGCACCCACTCCCTGGGTCGTAGCGTTCACCAGCGGGTCGGCGCAGGCGTTCAGGCCTACGTTCTTCAGGATCACCACCGCCCTTCGGCCCTGCAGGGCATCGCCGAGAGCGTACTCCAGCGCGACCTTCTCATTTATCGCGGTTTCCCCACCGATCTGTGCAGTTAGGTACGTGACCGGATAGCCCGGCACTGCATAGAACCGGTCGGCACAGTGCCGGAACGCCTGTGCAATCGCATCCTCTCCTCTCATGTATCCCTCCCGGGTACGAGATCGCAGCCGGTGCAGAGCGTACACATCGTTCGTGCTTTCCGGGTCGACAGTCCTGCTTTTTTCAGGGCATGCCCATGGATTTCAAGGATGCGCAGGAGTCGTTCCGCAGAGGGGCGGGCATATCCCATCACTCCTGCCGCCGGAGTCAGTGGCCGCAGGACCGGGATTACTCCCATCTCAGTGAGCTGCCCGATACAGGATGCGATCTCTTCGTCAGTCTCACCAAGGCCGATGATAAGATTCGAAAAGACCTTTCCCTCACCGAAGATTTCCATTGACTCCCGGAGCGCCTGCCACATCAATGCCCGGTCGAGTTCCGGACACATCTGTTGGAACAGGGATTCGGTTGCTGTCTCCATGTTGAATTTTACTTCAGCAACCTCCAGTTCGTACAATCGTCCCGGGGTTCCGGGACCGGGATAGATCGAGACGCCGATGGGTATATCCAGGTCCCCGAGTTCCCGTACCGTGGCAAGGGCCTGCTGTTCTTCTTTTTCCCAGGTGTCCGCAACACCGCCGGTCAGGCAGATCGCATCGATCCCGTGACGTACAGGCTCGATGAGGGCACGCACCTCGGAGGGGGTCTTGGTTCTCCCTTTCTGGAACGGGACCCGGCAATAACGACAGCGAAAGATGCAGGACTCGCTTATCGTCACGTATGCCTGGCGGGGACAGTGCAGCCCAACCGGCTCGAGGACACCCCGGACGTCCTGATCCCCGATACGGAGAACTGCCGCCCCGCATCCTTCATGGAGGATCTCCACCGGGCTGTTCCGGTCAAGGGAGAGACGGACCCGTTTCCCACCGATAGAAAAGAATACCGATCCCTCTCCACCGGCCGACGGTCCTGCCGTCGATCGCCCGACAAACGCATCCGCTGGTAAACCGGTCACCCGGGCGCTGCCTCGTTCAAGAAGCCGTGCTTTCAGTGTGTGCCATCGCATAATTCCAGTGCCTCATCGAACCTGCAGAACAGGGGAAGTGCCGCGACCGCACCGATGATACCCCTTCCATTGAGCACGCATGTGAGTCGTTCATCATGAATGCGGGCAAGTTCACCCACGTCGATCTGTCCCCGTTTTACCCGGCGGGCATACGGCAGGAGCGGCGTGGGGTCGAACCCGCGGAAAACGGCCATGCCGGTTTCGTCCGACAGTGTATGACGCTCCAGCAGGGTGCGGAACCTTGTTGCGAGGGCTTCCGGATCCCGGGTCGCAAACTCGCAGACCGTACTCACGCAGTTCTTGGTGCGGAATGGTACCGGGAAGAGCTGCACGATGGTATGGGAAAGATAGCGGGATTGATCGTCCTGGACCGTTTTTGCGATGTTATGCGCAAGTGTCCATGTTGCCCCTTCCTCCGGCGTGTCGGTATCGTCCACACCGATAAGGACACGCTGCATCCGCGGAAGCCATATCGTGGAACCTGCGACTTTTCCGCCTCCGGACGGGTCGCTCTCGCAACGGAGCACGCCTCCGGCATATGCCCGGCACGCGCTCGCCCCGACCCCTCCTCCGCCCATGCCGATGTACCGAACTGCCACCTCCCCATCCTCGACACGGACGAGAGAAATCCCGGCAGGAAAACGGGACCCGGCCAGTGCCAGATCAACCGATCCCTGCCGGAGGTGAAACCGGGACTGGGTCCCGATAGTGTGGACGCCGGTAACAAGGGGGCTTTTCCGGTACGACTGCTGTGCCCACATGGCTCCGCCGATGCAGTCAAAATTCTCTATCAGTTCGATCGACTGACCCTGCTCATCCACGAGTGCCAGAATCCATGGGTATTGAACCGAATACGGGTCAGGAATTCCTTCCATGCATGCAGTCCTCAATTTTTGATAACGAAATTTTCGTTAACAAAATCATAGTGTATAAGTATATATGCACATCGATACGGCGCATGAATAGTGAAGGGATACGGGGATAGATACCGGCAAATCCCGCCGATCAACCCCCTAGGAAAAATGCCTGTTCCGGGTAAAAAAAATTTTAAGAAAGGAGCTTGTGCAGCTCGAATTTGTACGG
>JAJRCL010000198.1 GCA_028679035.1 Methanomicrobiales archaeon
AGGAAATGTCCAGGAAATCCGGGAGCGTGTCGGAACTACATATGATCTCTGGCTCGACGATATGATGGTCCGCGAAGCGCTGGAACGTCTGGTCACAATGGGAAAAGCGCAGAAGAACGGGGACTTTTTTTGCACGGTTTGATCTGCTGATTATCACCTGAATCTGATTCCTCACCGCATGGGAGTGGATTCTACCGCGAAAAGACTCGGGGAGCATCCCTTTCATGCTTTTCTTTCGCCAGGGTTCTCAGCGAGCGACCGATCAACGGCATCCCCAACCCGCAGGGCGATACCGGGCACGGTGCGGACATCACGCACCGTGTCCAAATCATCGATGAGCACCGAACGTGCCGGCTGGATTCCCAGATGCCGGAAAAATGCCCCCACCACTTTTGTTACACAGGTAAAGTTCTCTGCACCCCGTCTTCCTGCGACGGCGAGAAGAATTCCCCTGGATGGAGGAGACTCATCGCTGCCAAGACTGCGTTGCGCGTGGAGTGCCTGGGAGCGGTCGATAAAGATTTTCAGTCCGCCGGGAACAGTGTTCGTATACACCGGTGAACAGACAACAACAAGCCGTGCAGAGCGAAGTAAGGGGATCAACATTTCCATATCATCGGCATACGCACACGTCCCGGTGCTGTAGCACTGATAACAGCCGATACAGGGGTGGATCTGGAGATCACCCAGAAAGACCACCTGGAACCTTTTTCCATGTCTCGTTGCAGCATCTGCTGCCCAGCCGGCAAGCATGCTGCAGTTGCCATCCGGGCGCGGGCTCCCCTGGAGGATCAGGATATCCGTGGTGGAATCAGCCGGAGCAGGGCTGGGCTTCTTCGTGAACCGTTCCAGAAATGTGCGATAATCGCGCCGGAGATCTTCTGCCCAGTCCTTCATCGTACGAAGCGCCACACCTTCTGCTTCCAGACTGCTCATCGGGGAGTACTCGTGAGAATTTGTGCAGAAAGACGCAACCATTTTTTCCTGGCGAAGAATACGCAGCGTAAAGCGCACCATCCCGGTGTAGATGCGGGCGAGATCTTCACGGTGCAGCACGAGCCGGAATTCCTGTCCGTCGGCGATAATCGTTTCGGACCGAATCATCTCCCCCGGCAGATCCATGAAGGAGATCCCATCTGCGAAGAATAATCATTTTCCCTCATTTTCCAACGTTGGATGTGCATGATGGAGGACAGTGACCTTCGAAGCGATGGCAAGTTCCTGCTTCAGGAGCAGAAGCGGTCGTTGAGAAACTGCAGATGAGAGCGGACCGTGCGCGGAAGGCGGGTTGAGCGATTCGGCATTACTCCGATCCACTGTATTTCCATTGAAACGAATTCCTCGGAATAATGGGTATTTCCCGGGATGCGCAAACCACTGCATGAACCAGCCGGATCCAGGCGACACTGTTTTCGAGCACCGTTGCGATATCCTGATCCCGCACCGGATCTGCCATACTGAACGCAGAATCGCCACGTCCCGGATACTCATAAGCCGCTGCAGCGACTGCATCGATGTTTTGGGGTTATCATAGATCAGGGATTCCCTGGGAACCGGAATGGCATCTCCGGTAAAGAGCATCCCTTCTTTCGAATACCAGAGTGTGATCTAACAAGAGAATGACCCGGTACTTGGAGAACGAACAGGTTCCGATCGTCCCCGCGGGAAACCGTATCTCCGTCTGCGGAGAACCCGATCGATACGTATGCCGTTACCAACGAGCGTGGAAAATCCCGGGACCGGACGCTGCCATACCTTCAGAACGACATCTTCGATCCAGGCCCGTTCTTGAGCGTGAGCGAGACTTCGCATCAGTCGCCTTCCGGATACCAGAGGCACCACCGATATAGCCGGGATGCGTGCATCAGGACAAGGGGATCCAATCCGATCGGCTTGCCGGAGAGTAGTTGCAGGGCAGAGAGAGTAGATGGGACAGGTGCAGCGATTCAGCGGTCAATGAGGCAGGGTCGTTCGCCGCTCAGAAAGTATGTGTACACGAAACGTTTGACCGCCGGTCTGTTTGCCGGGTGGATAGTAAAATGGCAGATGCAGCGCGTGGACGGAAGGGGAGAGGAGTACCGGGTCCATTCTCCATACCTGTGTCGTCCGGTTGCATGAATTCTCGTCGCTGTCGGGGCGAATTACCAGATCAATTTCCAGCGGCTCTTTGCGGGTCTTGGATTTTGAGGATTCCGGTACCACCGTGCAGGTTGTAATGAGATGTTACCGTTTCCAGACGACAGGATCAGCCATGTTTTTCCCGTGATAGGTAATCTCGGATGCGGTAAAGACCAGGACAACGTAATCCGGGTTATCTACCGATTTGAAATACTGTTCGAACATCGGGTTCCAGTACTTCTTTTTTGTCGCCACATCTTCATGAATTGCACCTTTCGCCGTGATGTTCACGTACGCGTCAGTGAACTCCTTTCCCGACCAGATCGCCAGTGATGCATCCGCATCTTTCTTCAGCTGTTCGACCTTCTTGGTGTTCTTCATCGTTCCGCCGACAAGGGTCATGTCAGGGAATCCGGCAAGAACCATAAAGCGGACCATCGGTCTCTTTCCGTCCAGCGTTGCGACGGCGGCCACATGTGGTCCCCCGATCACTTCCAGGATCTGTTCCTTGAGTGCCATGCGCACCCTCTGGGTGCATGATCCTCATCAAGGTTCGGGAACAGATCACCACAACGTGGATGATCAGGAGGTACTCTTTATTACCATTCCTGCCAATGCGGTTCCGGAGAAATAGGCATGGATATCGATCCCAAGGAGCAAGTCCTGCGGGAACGCCTGCAGATGATTTTCGTTGAACTCCGGGAGATAAACCGGCGGGGATATCGTCTCCTGAACGAGGCAGATGACATCATAGATACCCTCCTTCACCTTCGTGACCGGTGAGGGCATTTCCCGGGGGCGGTGCGAGAAC
>JAJRCL010000199.1 GCA_028679035.1 Methanomicrobiales archaeon
ATCGCGGGGTCGTCGATGGTGGCGGGGACCCGGTACGAGGAACCGTCCGCAATCTTCTTCATTGTTCCCCGGAGGATCTTTCCGGACCGCGTCTTGGGAAGGCGTTTCACGATCAAGGCGGTTTTGAACGATGCGATCGGACCGATCCTTTCCCGCACCATCTGGATCAGTTCACGGACGATATCTCTGCTGTCGCGGGCCACACCGGCCTTGAGCACGATAAATCCGACCGGGATCTCTCCTTTGATCTCGTCGCAGACGCCCGTTACTGCACATTCTGCCACATCAGGGTGCGAAGCGAGCACCTCTTCCATCGCCCCGGTGGAGAGGCGGTGCCCCGCTGTATTGATGATATCATCGGTCCGCCCCATGATCCAAAGGTACCCGTCCTCATCAAGGTACCCTGCGTCACCGGTATTGTAATACCCCGGATACACGGAAAGATACGTGCGACGGAAATCCTCATCGTTTCTCCAGAGGGTCGTCATGCAGCCCGGAGGGAGGGGGAGGCGGATCACGATATTTCCAGTGCACCCTGCCGGAACTGCCAGCCCGTTATCGTCGAGCACCTGCACATTGAAACCGGGAACGGCACAGGTGCACGAGCCAGGCTTTACCGGCTTTACACACAGACCAACGCAGTTTGCCCCGATCGCCCAGCCGGTTTCCGTCTGCCACCAGTGATCGATGACCGGGACTCCCAGCTTTTCCTGTGCCCAGGAAAGGGTATCCGGATCGCACCGCTCTCCCGCCAGGAACAGGGTCCGGAAACCGGTCAGATCGTACCTGCCGATGTACGACCCTTCCGGATCCTCGCGCTTGATAGCCCGGAAAGCCGTTGGTGCTGTGAACAGGACTTTCACCTTATGATCCTGGATAACCCGCCAGAATCCTCCCGGATCCGGCGTGCCGACTGACTTCCCTTCATACAGGACCGTCGTGCAGCCGTGGAACAGGGGGGCATACACGATATACGAATGCCCGACCACCCAGCCGATATCGGAAGCGGCCCAGTAGACTTCACCGGGATCCACCCCGTAAATATTCTTCATGCTCCAGGTCATTGCGACCGCATGCCCGCCGTTATCCCGCACGATTCCTTTGGGTTTGCCGGTCGTTCCGGAAGTATAGAGAATGTACAGCGGATCCGTGGAAGCGACCGGGACACAGGGGGTCTCCCGCGCCCCTTCCATAAATTGCTCCCAGTCAATCTCATTATCAGATGTCAGAACGGCGGGAAGCTCTTTGCGCTGGACAAATACCCGCCAGTCCGGTTTCCACGAGGATAATTCAAGCGATTTGTCGAGAAGGGGTTTGTATCCGATCAAACGGTTGATTTCGATACCGCAGGAAGCAGACAGGATTACCCGCGGCTGGGCATCGCGGATCCGGCTCGCAAGCTCCGGTGCGGCGAAACCCCCGAAAACGACGGAATGAATGGCACCGATCCGTGCGCACGCAAGCATCGCAATGACCGCCTCGGGAATCATCGGCATGTAGATGATGACCCGGTCCCCCTTCTTCACCCCCAGCCGGACAAGGCCACCGGCACAACGGGATACCTTCCCTAAAAGGTCCAGGTAGGTGTACTTCCTGGTTGTGGCAGTCACCGGGCTATCATAGATAAGAGCGGTCTGCTGTGCCCGTCCTCCGCGGACATGGCGATCCAGAGCATTATCGCAGGTATTGAGGACCCCGCCAGGAAACCATCGGTAGAACGGAACCCGTGAATCGTCCAGTACCCGATCCCATTGTTCGATCCAGTCCACCTTTTCCGCGGCGCGTCCCCAGAAACCTTCGGGGGAGCTGATGGATTCCCGGTACGATTCCTCATACGATTGCGCGGATTTTCTACCCATGCTCATCTGTACAACGTATTCCACGGGAACGCACAAAAAATGTTTTCTCTGGTTCGGCTTTCATGCGCTACGGGAAATGGATGAGGCCGGGACAACTCCAGTTTGATCCGGGTTTCCGGCAGGCTGTGGACTTCTGGATAGAGGCGATAATCCTGGTTCAGGACCGGAAGAGGCCCGTGTGGCTCATGCAATTCTTCATTGCTCCCCTTCGCCAACGGGATGTCTGCATGAAGATTCGCGGCATCGGGGCAGATCTGCTGGATCTCCTCTGTGAACTCGGGGCCGACAGCCATCCAAAAGAATTTGTTGCGGTTCTCAAAGTTGCAGACGGGATCATCGCGGAGCTCGAGCTCCTGCCGGGTACTATCACTTCCGAGGGATCGGCCCACCTGCCGCTGTATATGGCCCCCCTCTCCACCGATACCGCGGGAAGCGCTCACAGTCACCCACAGGGAGCCCTTGCGCCTTCTGCCGCCGATCTTCTTTTCTTCCCGCGCAGCGGGCGGTACCATATCATTCTCGGCCCGCCCTATAACCGCTCGTCGTGGCGATGTTTTCTGGCAGATGGAAGCCCCTATACGCTTGAGGTGATCGTGTGAAGCGTATCGTCGCGACCGGGACATTCGACATCCTCCACCCGGGCCATCTCTTCTACCTTGAGGAATCCCGGCGCCTCGGTGACGAGCTGCATGTGATCGTTGCACGGGATGCAAATGTACGCCACAAACCAGCACCGATCCTTCCGGAAAGCCAGCGACTTGCGATGGTCAGCGCACTGCGGATCGTTGATCA
>JAJRCL010000200.1 GCA_028679035.1 Methanomicrobiales archaeon
GGAAGCTGGGGGGCGTATACTTCCGCGTAAATATTCTGATGCGAAATCCTGGCTTTCGGGTATCTGGCATATATTTTTTCTGCCGGTTCACCGATAAGATCGATGAGGACCTCTCTGCCCTCGCCGTAAAATGGAAGGGCGTACGCATATTCGCCCTTACCAAGGATTTCTTCAGCTTTTTTTCCGGTGATTTCCGCCATCGCGGTATTCCAGGCGATGACCGTTCCCTTATCGTCGATAATGAATGTGGGATCCGGGAGGAACTCGATAATATGGCGCATCTGTTCCTGTACTGTCAGGAGATCTTTTTCCACACGTTTGTGGTCGGTGACATCGATGCAGTAGGTCATCGTACACAGCACTGCTCCCGAAAGATCGGGAATTACACTGGCATAGATCTGCAGATCGGCTCCACGTCCGTCCATTCTCTGGAGCCGGATCTCGCCGAACCATGTTCCCGTTTCCTGCAATCCCCCATACATTCCCTGGAAAAGTGCAACTCCCGTATCGGTTGTCTGCCAGCACTGGTCTAAGCGCCTTCCGAGTATATCTGCAGGATCACCGACACCGGATAACCGTAAGAACGCCGGGTTTGCATAGAAGATCCGGTTCGTGGTATCTGTCAGGATCACCCCGCTTGCCACGCGGTCCAGTGCGCTGTTCCGGATTAACAAATCACGCCCGGTACGCACCGTTTCAGTTATATCCCGGGCAATGGTGGATGCGCCAATGATCCGGTTACTCTTATCCCGGATGGGTGAGATGGTGACAGAAACATCAATAATGATCCCGGCTTTCGTTTTTCTGCGGGTATCGAAATGATGCACCCGTTCCCCGTTTTGTACTTTCCCGAGGATCGAATCCAGCTCTTCCTCATACCCGGGAGGTGTCAGTACAGCAATATTCCTGCCGATAATTTCCTCAGCAGAGTAACCATAAATCCGTTTTGCACCCTCGTTCCAGCTCACAATTGTTCCTTCAAGCGTTTTTCCGATAATTGCATCATCGGATGATGCAACAATGGACGCGAGGAATGCATCCATCTCCTCAAGGCGGCGCAGCTCCGTGAGATTCTCCATAATGATGGTAATGCCCTTCTGCCCATCGTCGAAGACTGTGGGAAGCAGGTTCAGTTTAAGATGAACCGGACGATCATGGAGGGTGAAGGAGGCCTCGCGGTAGGCCTTAATCTCGGCAGGTGAGGTAATCTCGCGTAACACATTGAGGTTCTGAAGGATGCCTGTTACCACGGCCTGGGGATCTTTTTTCCAGAAATTTTCTTTATCGATTCCAAAAAAGTCAAGAAAATTGTCGTTGACCTGAATGACATGGCCGTCAAGGTCCAGCACGAGAATCAGATCGGATGAGAAACTCAGCAAAGAGGATATGGGTACACGTTGGGTGAGACGAAATACCTTGGATGCACCTATCGTCTGCATCTCGATGTAACCGGTGATAAGAAGGACATCAAGAAGACGGGAAACAGAATTTCTGTTCAGGCTCAGTTTATGGGAGATACTGGTAATACTCAGCCCTCTTGGATAGGCCTTAAGGAGTTTTTTAATTTTAGCCAGATAGTCCCGCGAGAGCATCTGCTCTCTTCCGACCCGCATAATTACACCTTCCAGCCAGCTGTTGAAATAACTTTGTGAAATCTTATACTCGTTTCTGCAGCCACGGATTCGGCGTTGAATCCGGGAGATGTCACCGGATTTTCCGTTGCACCGGGGTATTATCCCTTTTCAGCAAGTTTCGCCTGAAGCCGCTTGAATTCCGTAACATCCCGGGCGATGCACAGGACCGCGTACGGTCCACCATCATCGTTTCTCATTGGTGCCAGCCATGTATCCAGAATGATTTCCCCGGAAGGAGTATCTGTTACCAGTTCCTCATGCTCAAGGTTCCCGGTCTCAAAGACGGACTGGACCCGAAGAGATAATTTTTCAAAATATTTCTCCAGGAAATGGTCCGGATTTTTTCCTTCCGTAACATCCCCTTTCTCCAGCCTGAACCGGCTTCTCATAAAGGGATTGACGTACTTCAACCGCCCTTTCCGGTCAACGACAAAGATATAGTCATTGAACGATTCGGCGATAGTGTGGTAGAAGCTCTCCTGCTGGCGCAGGTTTACTTCGATTGAATTACACCGTTTGATCTCATTTTCCAGTGCGATATTGGTCTTTGCAAGCTCGTCAGTTCTCTCCCGTACCCGCTGGTCCATCTCTGCATACGAACGTCTGAGTTCCTCTTCCATTTCCTTACGGTGGGTAAGATCACGGATGCTCTGGATCGCACCGACGCGTTCTCCCTGCGGGTTGTACAGCACGGATGCCTTCCCCTGTGCGAAGAGCCCTTCTCCTTTTTTGAACCGGGGGAGGAAACCCTCCCCGATAACGACCCCTTCCTCAGGCCTCCACAGAGAGACGTATAAAGGCTCGATTCCAGGGTCCGGATGATCGACGATATCAATGAGCATCGGTCTTCGTTCCCCATAGAACGGGATTGCATATTCATGATCCCCCTTGCCTATCATATCTTCCCGTGCAACTCCTGTCAGTTCTTCCATAGCACGGTTCCAGGCAATCACTTTTTTCTCGTTGTCTATGACGAGCGTGGGATCCGGGAGAAACTCAATGATATCCTGCATCTTCTGGTTTGCAGCCCGGATCTCCTTTTCCGCATCCCTCTGCTCAGTGATGTCTTCGTAGGTGATGTACTCGTTCTGGTCGGCAAGGGTCACGGGACGGAAAAGGATCTCCCGATCCTTTCCATTCTTGGATCGCACAGGAAAGATCCGCGGTCGTATCCTCCCGATCGCAGAACCTGCGAGATCGGATTTCCATACAGCAGTCGCTTCGTCCCGCAATACGGGATCCGGGAATGCCTTCTCGAACCACTCTTTTCCCGTCGTTACGTCCTGCAGTGTGTAGCCGAACACTTCGGTGAACTGCCGGTTCACGTACAGATAGTGCCCCTTCGGACTGATGATTGCAACGGGAAATGGAGAAAGATCTGCCATGGACCGGAAACGTTCCTCACTCATTTTCTGCGCATCTTCAGCAAATCTCCGACGCAGGGCTCCCGCCGCAGTATGCACATATGCTTCGATCAGGGCGCAGTCTTCAGGGCTGATCTTTTCCGGCGTTATGAAGAAGAAATTGCCCATGAGCGACTGCCGGGAAATCAGGCTGATGGTATAGAAATGATTGTTTGCATGAATTGCTGTTATCCGTGGGATTTCCCCTTCAATGCATGTGAACAGGGCAGATGCATTTTCCGGAGTAATCTGTTCAAAATGAACCCAGTGTGCAAGCTGGTCAAGGAGTGCAGGTGGAATAAAAAATTCCTTGCCGATAAGGTCTGCGGCAGGATTTGTTCCTTCGTCCTGTGGGAGCCGCGCCTCCCGGACGGAGCGTATCACCATCTTCGCACTGTCACGATCAAATACACTGATCACGATTATTGCATTTGGAACGATGGCGGCACAATGCCCCTCAATGGTGACATAGATATCAGAATCAGGGGAAAGATCAACGAATTCGGTCGCTGTCC
>JAJRCL010000031.1 GCA_028679035.1 Methanomicrobiales archaeon
CCGCCAGCTTCTCGTGCATACCACGGAATTCCAGAATAATGAGAACGAAAATATCACAAAAGACGGGCGCCGGGTGTGGGTACGCTGGTCCAACAAGACCATAGCGGACGAACAGGGAAACGCGATCGGTGTACTTTCGATCGGAAGCGACATCACCGAACACCGCCGGCTGGACGAACAACTCCGGGCGAGTGAACAGGGATTCCGGGATCTCGTGGACCGCCTCCCGCAGCCGGTGTTTGAGGCTGACGCCTCCGGCACCGTCCTGTTCGCGAATCGGCAGGCCTACCAGACGTTTGGGTATGCCCCGGAGGATCTCAGGGGGCGTGTCAATGTCCTGGATATTATCGCACCGGAAGACCACGAACGTGCCCGGGCAAGCATCGAACGGCTGCTCAGGGAGGGAAAACATGGGAATGAGGAGTATATTGGCCTGCGCAAGGACGGCAGCCGTTTTCCCCTGGTCGATTTCTCTGCTCCCATCCATAACGGGCCCAGTATCGTGGGATTCCGCGGGATCGCCATCGACCTCACTGCGCAGAAAAATGCAGAGGCGCAGCTGCGCAGGGAACGGGATTTCATCAACGCGACGCTCCACGTGCTGGATGCTCTCGTCGTGGTCCTCGATCGGGAAGGAAGGATCGTGCGGTTCAATCACGCCTGCGAACAACTCACGGGATATCTGGAACAGGAAGTCCAGGGCCGGATTTTCTGGGATTTATTTCTCCTTCCCGAAGAAACCGGACCCGTGCGCAAAGTCTTTGATACCCTTATTACAGACCGGGGCGATCTGCGGTTCAGTAACTACTGGGTGACCAAAGGCGGGGAACGCCGTTCCATCCAGTGGTCCAATACCGCAATCGCCGATGAACAGGGGGTTGTGACCCACGTGGTCGCCACCGGCATTGCTATTACCGGTTTCCGTTCTCCCGAAGAGGGGAAAAAGGATATTTCACCCTCTTCAGCCACAATGAGTTCAGTTGCTGACCGGTGAGGGAAAAACATCAGTAAAACGAAATCTCAGGGAACAGGTCCTTCCGCATGAACTCCCATCTTTTCCGCAATCAGGGAGAAATCATGCTCCGGTATTTCAAAAAGTCCGAACCTGAACATATAACCCCATGACTTTTTCTTCCTGATAACCGTCAGATCATCAATCAACGGTTGGACTGCTGTCTCTTTTGTCGAGAGGTACTGCACCTTTCTCCGGAACGGCTTGAAATCCGGAGATTCTTCGACCTGGTAGATCGCTTCATCCTCGATAATCCCAAGCGCAGTAAATGCGCGGAGCGGTTTATCGCCGGAAAATTCTTCTTTCGGGGAATAATAGACGATCCCGTCCCCTTTACGCATCCGTGCAAGACCGGATCGTTTGCCATGCCCGGCCTGCGCGATCCCAAGAGTGACACCCCGCATGACATGGTCTTTCGAAGCAACAATTATCCAGTACCGGGTCATGCAGACGTCATACTTTTCCGTCCAGAAAAAAGTTGCCCTATGGTCGATACGTTATCAGAGAAACGATTTTCCCTGACTGGTCAGGGAATAAATAATCCAGTTTCCATGGTATTCCCCTTCGATTAAACGGCTCTCCTTCAGGATTGCGAGATGATAGGAGAGCTTTGAATCGGCGATGTCCAGGAAACGGTTAAGGACGCAGACACAGAGTGGTTGGTCTTTCAGGAGATGCAGGATGGTCAGACGCAGAGGATCAGACAGGGCATGGTAGATCCTGCTCTTCTCCAGAAGATCCTGCTCCGTGGGTATCCGTGCAGCAAGTGCACCAAATCCGCCGACCTTTTCGAGCTCTTTTTCGATCAGGTCCGGAATGGTTCCCCCAGCTTTTTTTACACGTCGGATTTTTCCGCAGCAGGATGTCTCAGCGCAATCCATTTCAAATTATTATGAAATACAAAACAATATATAGTTCACGCACGTAGTTATTTCAATTAAATTTGAAATAGGAAGACCTGTATGCCGAATGAGAGATCTCCCTGTTGCACTGACCCGTTGGATACCCGATGCGCATCCGGCTATTCCTGTGCCGCATCAGCTGGACGAGACCCGATTCTGGTTACAACCAGTACCATCACTGTTGCTGACCGGTGGGATCACTTTCTTGCACGGTGGGGTTTTCACCGGGTCGGACACCGTGTGGAACCCGGTCTGTACCGCCTCGGGAATCCAACCCCGGATTCGGAGGTCTTCGTATCGGCGAACTATACGCTGAGCTTTGATGCACTTCGTTCTGCACTCGTTGGGCTCGACGCATTCATCCTCGTCCTTGACACAAAGGGGATCAATGTATGGTGTGCTGCAGGGAAGGGAACATTTGGAACAGAAGAACTCGTTCATCGCATCACGGCGACCCGGCTCGGAGAAATGGTACGTCACCGCAGGCTCATCCTGCCGCAACTGTCTGCACCGGGCGTCTCCTGGGGGGATGTGCTCCGCCGGTCAGGGTTCCTCGTGGAATACGGGCCGGTGCATGCCCGTGATCTCCCCGCGTATCTCAAAACGCATACAGCAGATCCGGTAATACGCAGGGTGCAGTTTCCGCTCCGCGACCGCGTGGTGCTGATTCCCGTGGAGCTGGTCCAGGCAATCCCGGTCACTGCTCTGACAACCGTAATCCTAGGTTTTGCCGCTGGTTGGGTTGTTGCCATGCAGTTTCTCCTTGCGGTTCTTGCGGGTACGGCATTCTTCCCGATCCTGCTGCCGTTTCTTCCGACCAAAGACTTCACCACGAAGGGATTGTTCCTGGGGCTCCTTGTTACGCTCCCGTTTGTGCTGTTGATCGGTTATTCCTCCCCAGATTTTTCCTTATACAGTACTGGTTGGGCAATCGCCGGAATCCTCATATTCCCTGCGATCACCGCATTCCTTTCCCTCAATTTTACCGGCTCGACGCCGTTCACCTCGCGGACCGGCGTCCGGAAGGAAATATTCCGGTACATTCCGGTTCTCGCTGTCCTGGGAGGTTCCGGAATCGTCCTCGCAATTCTTCTCTCTGTTGCACGATTTGCGGGAGTGATCTGATTGTTCGATTCCTACCAGGAGACCTCCCTGCAGTTTTTCCCGGCACGCTGCATCAACTGTCTTCGCTGTGTCCAGGTCTGTCCGCACGGAGTCTTTGTCCCGGGAGAGGGAAGGGTTGATCCCGTTCACCCCAATGATTGTATGGAATGCGGGGCCTGTGCCCTCAACTGCCCGGTGCAGGCGATTCGCGTGCAGAGTGGCGTCGGCTGTGCCTGGGCGATGATTCATGCAGCGTTGCGGGGAAAAGATATGGACAATTGTTCCTGCGGCGGAGAGACCGGATCCTGTTGCGGGCAGGGGGACTCCTCACCCGGTCGTGGAGAGCAATAGTCATGGGGAAGCGGCGGAAGGGCCTCTCTCTCCTTGATACCTATCTCACGCTCTGGATCTTTCTTGCGATGGTGTGCGGGATCGGGATCGGGTTTTATTTCCCTTTCGTTCCTGCAGCAATTACCCGTTTATCGATAGGGACCACGTCCGTCCCCATCGCTATCGGACTTATTCTCATGATGTACCCTCCCCTTGCACGGGTACGGTACGAAGAATTGCGGAATGTGTTCCGTGACACAAAAGTCCTCGGACTTTCTCTCGTACAGAACTGGATTATCGGGCCGCTCCTGATGTTTTTTCTCGCCGTGGTATTCCTGCGTGACCAGCCGCTCCTGATGTACGGGCTGATTCTCGTCGGACTCGCGCGGTGTATTGCTATGGTGATTGTCTGGAACGACCTGGCGGGGGGACACTGTGAGTTCTGCGCCGCGGTCGTCGGCCTGAATTCCATTTTCCAGGTCTTCTTTTATTCAGTGTACGCCTATGTATTCATCACCCTTGCCCCGAAAATTCTCGGCATCGGGGCCGGGAGCGTTGTGAATGTAACGATCGCCGAAATTGCTCTCAGTGTTTTTATTTACCTGGGTATTCCCTTCATCGCGGGATTTGTTACGCGATATGTCCTGATCAGAGTGAAATCAAAGATGTGGTACGAGCAAACGTTCATCAATCGGATTTCGCCCGTCACGCTTGTCGCCCTTCTTTTTACCATCGTCGTAATGTTCTCGCTAAAGGGAGAGTATATCATAACCGTGCCGGTCGATGTTATCCGCGTGGCAATCCCGCTCATCATATATTTTATCCTGATGTTTTTCACGAGCTTCTGGATGGCTTTCCGCCTCAGGCTTGATTACCCACGGACAGTGAGCCTTGCTTTCACTGCGGCTTCCAACAACTTTGAGCTGGCAATCGCGGTGGCGATCGGCATTTTCGGGATCAGTTCACCGGTCGCATTTGCAACCGTCATCGGACCCCTGGTGGAAGTACCGGTACTCATTGGTCTCGTGAACGTCTCCCTGTACTTGAGACAACGATGGTTTTCGGATTCTGTCATAAAAGCATGTGGTGAACCTGCCGAAAAGGGAAGATGTGGATGAACTCTTATTGTTACACATCAACCAGTACCAGAGAATGCCATCAGCGGACGATGACCAGTCAATGGAAGGAAATCCGGGGGATCCTGCTCCACACCGCACCCTCTCCCTGCGTCAGGTCACCAACCAGATCCTGCAGATGGATTGTATCCGGGGAATGCGCCAGCTCCCGGACCACTGCATCGATATCATCGTTACGTCGCCCCCCTACAATATCGGAAAACCCTATACCCATTATAACGACCGCCTTCCCCGAGATATGTATCTTGACTGGATGCAGCAGGTGGCGGGTGAAGCGTACAGAATCCTTAAACCGGAAGGATCCTTTTTCCTGAATGTCGGGGCACGGCCAAAAGATCCCTGGATGCCGCTTGATGTAGCGCAGCGTTTCCGGTCCCGTTTTACCCTGCAGAACGTGATCCACTGGGTTAAATCCATTGCCATCGGAAAAGGTGATGTCGGGGAGTACGACCTGATCCGGGGCGACATCGCAGTCGGACATTACCAGCCGGTGAACAGCAGGAAATACCTGTCCCAGTGCCAGGAGTATATCTTTCACTTTACCCGGGATGGAGAAGTAGCACTTGACAAGCTTGGGATCGGGATTCCCTACCAGGACAAGAGTAATATCGGACGTTGGCAGCATGCCAAGGCTGACAAACGGGAACGGGGAAATGTGTGGTTCATTCCCTATCCCACCATTCGCACGTCCCGTCCCCACCCAACGGTTTTTCCGGTGCGATTACCGGAGATGTGCATACGTCTCCATGGCTTCTCGCCGAAAACTATCGTCCTCGATCCCTTCATGGGGACCGGGACAACCGCTATCGCGTGCATTCGGCTGGGGGTATCCTACGCCGGATTCGAAATCGATCCCAATTACCTCGCGATCGCGAATGAATGGATTCGCTCACAAACAGAGAACGATTGACTGTTTTTTTCACGAATCATGACCTGGCGATACTGGGACCAGGTAAGAAAATCCTGTATGATCGAAGAACAACTTCATTTCGCAGTTCTCATGTGCATTTTGTAAACCAGTTTTAAAAGTGTCTGCCTTTCCGCTTGGCACATTGATTTTCTGCGAATGAAATAATAATTCCTTGAATACACATTTTTATATATTTAAATGTGTTTAAAATAAAAAATTAAAATTAAATTATTTTTTTGAAAATTAATTAAAAATTATATATGTAAATTTAAAATAACAATTAATTTATAAGTTAAACAAATAAATAAAACTTAAATACTTAAAAAATATTTAAATCTTTTGGAGTACCAATATAAATGCGAAGAGCGGATTTTTTTCCATTCCGCCGAATATTGCGGACAATTCACACCGTAGTACGGACATATTTCAGGTCATCGTACTGGCGGAATGATCCTTTCGTCGTCCCTTCCCATATTTCGAAGGCAGGTACCGGTCACTTTTCCTGGAGAACTGCAGTTTTCAGCAGTGTAGTCGTTATCGTTCTCATCCTCCCGGCATTCTTCATGCCTTCGTTCATCGCTCCCCGGTCCGATTCGCTCCAACCGGCGAGTGCCTTCGTCCCTTCCGCAGAGCACAATCCGTCCCTCCAGGCAGACATAATACCGGTTCCGACCCCCGGAGTCATACGCAGCGAACCGGATTCATCGGATGCAGCAGCGGCGGTAATCGTCAGGCTCGATCCCGACAAAGAGAACATCCCGCAGACTCCGTACAACACCGGCCCTGCGAACCGCTCATTTTCCTATTTCCTGCGCGGTACGCACAGCGAGGCCCGGTTTGCCCTCTACAACGGCGTGTATGAAGAGCTTGAAAATCGTTTCATTCGCTTCGATGGCAATTATACCCGATACTATCACGCTTTCCTCGATGATCCCCTTGAGGAAACGGCAATGGACCGGATCATTGCAGAAATCCAGTCCTCCGCGCAGGATCCTGATGACCAGCTCCGGTGTGCGGTCAGTCTGGTCCAGAATATTCCCTATGGCACAGGCCCGGCAGAACCTCCGCACCGGTATCACAATGCGCAATACCCGTACGAAACTCTCTACGAAAACTCTGGCGTGTGCGAGGATAAGTCCCTCCTGCTGGCATCCATCCTGCGTCGTCTTGGGTTTGGCGTGGTGCTCTTCAAATTCGATGCAGAAAATCACATGGCTGTCGGCGTGCGGTGCGCCGATGCATATGATTTCCGCGATTCCGGGTATGCTTTCATCGAAACGACGATACCCAGCATTATCACCGATGACCAGGGGAACTACGCCTCATTCGGTTCACTGAGTTCCATGCC
>JAJRCL010000032.1 GCA_028679035.1 Methanomicrobiales archaeon
GTGGCAAGAATGGACCCTTCTTCGAAGTCATCAGAGATCATCTGCACCTTGGCGCCGCTCCGGTCCGCGAGGGCGGTCAATTCCTCAACAATATCGGTCTCCTCCTCTATTACAAGCGGGGATGTACACTTCGGGCATTTGCCAAGATCGATATCGTTGACATTTTTTCCGATCTCGATCTGGATGGTCTTTTCTTCCTGGTATCCGCACGCCGGGCACTTGATCTTGAGTCTCTCCTTGCGCAGTGTTGAGGAAAGAAGCAGGGTGTCCACGGCACCGTGCTCAAGGTTCTGCCGGATGCTGTCCTCCCCGTACGCGGCAGTTCCGTCTTCCTTGACGAGCTCCTGCAGGAATCGGGTCATGATCGCTTTTTCTTTGACAACCTCCATTCCTTTGAGAGCGTCCTGGGCGGCATCGACCAGCTCTGAGAGCCCAGATTCGTTCGTGTAGGAAACGTCGAATAACCCCAGGATCCGTTTCTGGAGCTCGTGGTGAAGATATCCTCCGTCGGCAAATTCTTCCTTCGTGGGGCTGGGTCCCCCGATCAGCACTCCCTTGAACCGCTCGAAGAAATCCTTTTCTGCGATAAATACGTCGCTTGCCCGTTCGCCCACCTTTTTATAAAACTCGTTAATGGCAATCAGGCGGAGCCTCTGGAACCGTGCGCTGGATTGGCCACCTTTGCGCTGCTTCCCGGGGACGGTTGAGGTTACACCGGATATTGGCTCGATTCGGTTACCACGTAAGAAACCGAAATATGCCTCCCGCCGGTCGATGACAATCAGGCCATAGACCGATTTCTCGACCAGCATCTGCTTCAGGGGCTCCAGCTCGAATTTGGAGCTGCAGCGGTACATATACAGGTTCAGCGGTTCCGGAGGCTCGATAATCGTGCACTTGAGGTCGGTGCGATCCCCGCCGAGGAGAATAGTCCCGCAGAACACGGCGAGGCCGCTTGGGGGCGGACGCTTGTAGTATTTGAGACGGGAGAGGATAGAGGCAAGGGCACTTTGCACGTTGGTCTTCGTCTGCTTGGACTTGATGTTCGCACACTGCCCGTACTCGTCCCGGAGCTGGGCAGTCACATCATAGATCTGCTTGTCAGGGGGGATGTACAGCGAGATCAGCTCAGTCCCGCTCCCTTCCTTTGCCTCCAGCTTCTCCAGGGTCTTCTTGAACTCGTACCGCTTGCGGGCCTCGTCCTTTTCGGTTTGTTGGACCTCTTCCTCCGCCATTTGTTCCGCCGTAATGGTTGTATCGTGGATTTGCGGAATTTCGTAAAATTCCTGAAATTCCACCGATATTCTGTATTATTTTGGCAATCGTTGTCTTAAATATTCGCGCGTTGCGAAACGAGGGATCAGGATATATGATTTAATGATTTCATATTTTTGCATTTCGGGGATATTGTCCTTGAAGTCGTATTCTGTCTGAAATCGTCAGGAACATACTCGCTACTTCGTATTCCGGGTCTCCGCCCGGTGAAGTCGGTTCGGATATATTGAGCGAGGATTTTTGGAGAGAGTTCCACGATTATAAACCGAACGTCCGGATAACCCATGCATCAACCGTATCGTTGATTCCATGTGTACCAGAGAAGTTGATGAATTCCCGCGGTTCCCCCGCATTTTCGTAGAGACGGATCCCATCTGCTATCGGTATGAAAGTGTCGGCCGGTGCGTGGAGAATCCAGACCGGCCGGGGTGAAATCCGGTGGATGAGGCGATCGGGATCCATGCTTTTGATGAAGACTCCGGCGTCACCTCCTACTGTGTGGCCGTACCGATCGAATCCTGCTGTCGAAACACCGATATATCCGGTAAAATGGGGATCGGAGGCAACAGCAAATACCGCAACTCTTCCCCCATTACTCTCTCCCATTGCATAGATGTTCGTGTGGAACTTACCTTCCAGGTACGAACGGGCACCAATGATGTCGCAACCCGTACGGTACCACACCGGCCATACGCCGTTCCGGAACTTTTGGTAATCTTCCTGAATCTGTGACCCGGGTCCCGGGGTTTCCCCGCCGTTCCCCCGGGTGTCCAGAACCAGGGTTGCGATTCCCGCCCGGGCATATGCCATAGCTCTCTGCGCGTGGGCTTCCTTGCGCACACCGGCGCCGGGAACAAGGACGATCGCATTATTTGGCTTTCCCGGTGCAGCGAGAAGCGCGAATACGTCCTGATCGCCCGAACTGTATACGATCCTGCTGAGCGTCACATTTCCATCGGTCCGGAGGATCTCTTCCCGGACCGTGGGCACCGGACAGGTGAGTACGACGAAGCCCTGCCCATCCAGTGTATAAGACGGCGGAGTATTCGTGAAGAACAGCCAGCCGATGACAACAAGTCCAGCGACGAGTAATATAGCAATGCGTCCGATCCGGTTCCGGTTACCCGAAGCAGCGGTAGAAGAGGCAGATTGTTTTCGCATCCACGATTCTCCCGTCACAGATCATCTGGGGGATCGCATTTGTGTTGATTTTTCGTACCTCGATCACTTCATCCTCATCCGGGGTAAACTCGTGGGAAGGGGCCAGATCCCGTGCCTCAAACAAAAAGATCCGTTCTGTCGTAAATCCAGGCGTCGTGTAAATGAACCCCCGTGATATGAGCCGTCCGGCGGAGAGACCAGTCTCTTCAATCAGTTCCCGGTGTGCCGTTCCTTCGGGGGTCTCTCCCTCGTCCATTGTCCCCGCCGGTGCTTCGAGAATATATTCCCCGATCGCAAACCGGTATTGCCGGATTAAACAGCATTCATTTCCCTCAACAGGAAGAATTGCTACGGCGTCAGCCGGTTTTACGACAATTTTTTCCTTGCGAACCCCGTTGGGAAATGCGTAGAGATTTTTCTCAACGGATAGCCGGCGTGATCGAAATATGTCCATTGTTGATTATTCCCCTTCGTAAAAGATCGGATCCCGTATCCCGACCTCAGCAAACGCAGCTGTGCGGAAGTGGCACGACCCGCACCTCCCGCAGGCCAGTTCGCTGTCCTTGTAACAGGACCAGGTCTCCTGATACGGGACTCCGAGGGTGAGACCGATCCGCAGGATATCCGCTTTCTTCATATCGAGGAAGGGTGCGATCAGGCGGATTCCCGAGCCATCCCGGGTCCCGAGAGTGATCACCTGCTGGAATGCTTCTATAAACGCAGCCCGGCAGTCCGGGTAGCCGCTGTAATCCTGTGCCTGTGCCCCGATGAAAATCGCCGACGCTCCCCGGGCCTCTGCAAGACTTGTTGCAATCGAGAGGAGATTTGCATTACGGAACGGTACGTACGTGTTGGGCATGGCCTCCCGCGCCGGGTCGTATTCCTCGACAGCGATACTGCGGTCGGTCAGGCTGCTTCCCCCGAACCGGGTGAGATAATCCAGGGAAATTTCGATGAATTCAATCGCTCCGACGAGGTCCGCAATTCTGCGTGCACAACGGAGTTCCTTATTCTCTGTACGCTGGCCGTAATTGAGATGCAGCCCGATAATACGATATCCCTGGTGGCGTGCAAGATACGCAAGCGTCGTCGAATCCATCCCTCCCGACATCAGGCAGACCGCCAGTTTTTCTTCCATCATCGCACTCCGATTATCTTGTGCAGCTGTACCTGGAACCGCACCGGAAGATCGTGATCGAGAACATATCCGGCTATCTGCTGCACGTTGCTCCCCTGCACCGGTGTAACGATTGTTTCTCCGGGAACAGTATGCCGGGCCAGTACCTCTTCCATATAGGCAAGATCACGGTTATCCTTTACCACAAATTTCACATCATCCTTTTCGGTAATACAGGAGAGAAGTTCCAGGTTGCTTGTTTCTCCGCTTGAAGGGCACTTGACATCCATGCAGACCGCAGCATACGGCTGAATAGACCGGAAGTCAATTGTCCCGTTTGTTTCAATCCCGACCGAGTACCCGCGAACATGCAGGGTTTGTGCGAGACGGGCCACTTCCTCTGCCTGAAGCAGGGGTTCTCCTCCGGTGATGCAAATCAACCGGGATCCCTCCCGTTCGACAGCAGCAAGGATCTCCCTGTCCCTCAATTCCGTCCCGCCTTCCCATGCGTAAGAAGTGTCGCACCACGCACACCGCAGGTTGCAGCCGGCAAGGCGGATAAAAGTACAGATTTTTCCCTGTTCCCGCCCTTCACCCTGGAGGCTTTTGAAAATTTCAATGACCTTCATACGACAGCTCGGCACAGCAGCTGGGGGATTCCCAGACACGGATCCTGGCCACCCGTGCTGATAACCCGCTCTTGTGCGCCGCCCGGTTCAGGTCGTCCGCGATCGTCGCTGCCAGAAGTTCGCTTGTCGGATCCCCGGCGGTCTTTACAACATCCTGGTACTGCGAGAGGCAGGCGACCATGGGATCCGCCTCATTCAGGACGACCTGGTGATCGAATCGTTCGATTACCTGCTTAATCAAATTGTAATCCATCAGGATCCCGGTCCTTTCGTCCACATCTCCTTCGATCCACACTTCCACCTTCCAGCGATGTCCATGGAGGCTCGCACATTTCCCCGTATAGGTGAGAAGGCGGTGGGAGGCATCGAATGAGACTTCTTTATAGATCCGGGATTTCATCGTATATCATCTGTGGAAAGAATATAAGATAATTTTCCGGTTTCCCCATCCTCTTATCCATATCAGACACGTTTGACGAGATGGACAGTAAGGGCCTTTGGGTATCGGGTTCTCAATGTAATACCCATGACACCCCACGGGAATCAGCTTCGCAGGATCCGGTATGCATCATGAAGAGGGATTCATAGTCACCGGGATGCCTTCGATTCGTCGCTCGTATGGATGAGATATACACTGCGATTTCCTCGGGAGGATGCCACAATATATAAATTCCTCCCCCGCGTTTTATTATATCTCAGATAGGGTGATCCACATCGTGGACAATCCTCATGACGAGGGTATCACATGGGACAGGGTAAATTTGCAGCCAGAAAACTGGCGCGTGACTCAAAAAAATTCCGATGGAGCGATAAGAGATACGCCCGGCGGATGCTGCGGCTCGATGAGAAGGCCGACCCTCTGGAAGGGGCTCCGCAGGCGCGTGGAATTGTCCTCGAAAAGATTGGGATTGAGGCAAAGCAGCCGAATTCTGCGATCCGGAAAGCGGTCCGTGTCCAGCTCATCAAGAATGGGCGGCAGGTAACAGCGTTCGCAGTCGGTGATGGCGCGATCAATTATATCGACGAACACGACGAGGTCGAGATCGAAGGGATCGGCGGACGTCTCGGGAGATCCATGGGAGATATCCCGGGTGTCCGGTTCGTGGTCATCAAAGTCAACAACGTCAGTCTCCATGAAATGGTGATCGGACGCAAAGAGAAACCGAGGAGGTAATCGGGTGGCCGATGCAATAGCAGCAGTAGAAGAAGAAAAGAAACCGGAAACGGTGCGACTCCTCTTCAATAAATGGAACCAGAACGAAGTGGAGATCAAGGATCCGGGCCTGAGGCGGTACATCAACCTCCACTCGGCCATTGTTCCTCACTCCGCTGGAAAACTTTCGACACAGCAATTCGCAAAAGGCGAGATGCTGATCGTCGAACGGCTCATCAACCGGCTCATGAAGACGGAGATGAATACCGGGTCAAAGGAACGGGCGATCCGGATCACCCGCGAAGCATTTGACATCGTCAACAAGAAAACAAAAAAGAACCCGGTCCAGGTCCTCGTCGATGCGATTGCAAATGCAGGACCCCGGGAAGAGACGGTACGGCTGAAGTACGGCGGCATCAATGTCCCCAAATCGGTCGATACGGCCCCCATCCGCCGGGTGAGCTCTGCCCTCCGTTTCATTACGGACGGGGCATACAATGCGTCCCACAAGAACAAGAAATACGTGAGCGAAGCCCTCGCCGACGAACTCATCGCTGCAGCACGCGGGGATGCCAAGTGCTACTCGATGACAAAGAAGGAAGAACGCGAACGCGTCGCCAAGGCATCCCGATAATTCGTAACCTTTTTTTGGAGTGATTCTTTATGGCCCGAGGAAAGAAGATGGTGGAGCGGGTTACCCAGCTCATGGATGAACCCAAGCGTATCCGTAACATCGGTATCGTAGCACACATTGACCACGGAAAGACGACCCTTTCGGACAACCTCCTCGCCGGCGCCGGCATGATCAGTGAGGAGCTTGCCGGTAAACAGCTCTTCATGGACTCTGACGAGGAGGAGCAGGCACGCGGCATCACCATCGATGCCAGTAACGTATCCATGGTCCACGAGTTTGAGGGCAATGAATACCTGATCAACATGATCGATACGCCCGGCCACGTGGATTTCGGCGGTGACGTTACCCGTGCGATGCGGGCAGTAGACGGGGCCGTCGTTGTCGTCGACGCGGTTGAGGGAACAATGCCCCAGACCGAGACCGTCCTGCGCCAGGCCCTCAAGGAACAGGTACGCCCGGTCCTGTTCGTGAACAAGGTAGATCGCCTGATCAACGAGCTGAAAGTCAATGAGACCGAGATGCAGATCCGCCTCGGCAAAGTCATCGACAAGGTCAACAAGCTGATCAGGGGAATGAGCGAGGAACGCTACAATGAAGGATGGAAACTGGACGCGCAGAGCGGAAACGTCGCATTCGGATCCGCACTCTACAAATGGGCGGTTTCGGTCCCATTCATGAAAAAGAGCAATGTGTCCTTCCGGGACGTGTACCAGAAGTGCCGGGACGGGGATATGAAATGGCTTTCCAAACAAAGCCCGCTCTGCTCCGTCGTCCTGGACATGGTGGTCCACCACCTCCCGGACCCGCTTGATGCCCAGAAACGCCGTATCGGGGTAATCTGGCGGGGGGACAAGGAGTCCCCCGAAGGAAAATCAATGCTGAACTGCGACCCGAACGGGCCGATCGCCCTGATGGTGACGGATATATCCTTTGATCCGCATGCCGGTGAGGTCGCAACCGGGCGGCTCTTTTCCGGGAAACTGAAGCGTGGTCTCGAAGTGTACGTTATGGGAACGGCGATGAAGGCAAACCGGCTGCAGCAGGTCGGTATCTTCATGGGTCCGGAGCGGGTTGAGGTTGAAGAGCTTCCCGCAGGGAATATTGCGGCAGTGACCGGCCTCCGGGACGCGATCGTCGGTTCAACCGTAACCAACCTCAAAGAGATGACCTCGTTCGAATCCCTGAAACACTATTCGGAACCCGTGATGACAGTTGCGGTGGAGGCAAAGAACATGAAAGACCTCCCCAAGCTGGTTGAAGTACTCCGGCAGGTCGGCAAGGAAGATCCGACCGTGCGCGTCGCCATCAATGAGGAGACCGGCGAGCACCTGATCAGCGGGATGGGCGAGCTGCACCTGGAAATCATCACCGGGCGTATCAAGCGGGATAAGGGTGTGGAAATCGTCACATCTGAACCCATTGTCGTGTACCGCGAGACCGCCACCCAGAAGGCCGGCCCTGTGGAAGGAAAGTCCCCGAACCGGCACAACCGGTTCTATGTCGAGATCAGCCCACTGGATCCCGCAATCGGGGACCTTATCCGGAACGGGGATATCTCGATGAACATGCAGGAAATTGACCGGAGAAACGTCCTGATGAAGGCCGGCATGGAGAAGGACGAGGCAAAAGGTATCAAGGACATCCAGGGGTCCAACATCTTCATCGATATGACAAAAGGGGTTCAGTACCTCAATGAGACCATGGAACTGATCCTTGAGGGTTTCCATGAGGCAATCGCCGGCGGTCCGCTCGCCGACGAACCGGTGCAGAACGTCAAAGTAAAACTCGTCGATGTTAAGCTGCACGAGGATGCTATTCACCGCGGTCCGGCGCAGGTTATCCCCGCGGTCCGTGCTGCGATTAAGGCCGGTCTCCTGATCGGGAATGACTCCCTTATGGAACCGGTACAGAAGATCCAGATCAATGTCCCCGCCGACCAGATGGGTAATGCAACGTCCCAGATCCAGGGACGCCGTGGCCAGGTGCTGGACATCGTGAGTGAAGGAGACCAGATAGCCGTCGTTGGCAAGGCGCCGGTCGCAGAACTCTTCGGGTTCGCCGGAGACATCCGCTCTGCAACCGAGGGAAGGGCGATGTGGAACACCGAATTCCTTGGATTCGAAGTGGTTCCTTCATCCCTTGTGAAAGATGTCGTGCTCGCGATCCGCAAGCGCAAGGGCCTGAAACTCGAATTCCCGCGACCGGAAGATTACATCGGATAACAATTTTTTTTCCAGCGCCAATCGCATCTCTTTTTCAATCTATACATATTGAAAACCGTCCGCCTTTTCTACGACGTTATTCGGAGTTCGCTGTTTCGAGATCGGGTGAGACAGTGGATCGGAAAGCCCGGTGATTTATCCAGGAGATTGTAAAAGAGTGGTTGGGAGTGATTGTGTTGGCCCTTCCATCTGAGGGTGTGAGGGGGGGTGTGATGGTAAGGGTTTTCGGGGAGGATTTTGGTGTTCTGCTCTTTTGTGCTTAAGGGACAATATCCCTATCCCCATTTTCCTTCAGTCCCAGCCAGTCCACAGCGGGGATAGGGACATTCCCTTATACCATAATTATTAGTAATTATATTTAAATTTAACCATTATTACAAAATTTAATAATTTTCATTTTCAAACAAATTAAAGAAATATTATCCTGTTTTTTTATTAACGAAGCCCGTAATAAAATGATTTCCCTTTAACTGTCAACGTTCGGAAACTCAACCAGACTATCTGCAGACGGCATCCACATCTTTATGGGTCAACAATCCTCACCACCCGGAGAGGATGTACTAGTGCCAGAACATGAATCATTCAGTGGAATTCCGGGAATTCTCCGCCCGTTCCGTTCCTACATCGAACGGGCTGCATTGATGAAAGGAGATCAGGTTGTTTACTATGGGGTGCCGGGGACCTGCACGCCGTTTGTCGAACTCCTTGCGTTCGCGATCCGCGCACTCCCGGTGGAACAACTCTTTGTGCCGGGTATTGACGAGGCGAAGGCACGGCGGCTTATATCTGTTCCGGACATAGGGATGCAGATCGAAAAGGAGGTTACGGACCTCCTGCCCCGCATAATTGTCCTTATGGGGGGGCTTTCCATGCCGAATTCCGGCGTTACTGCAGCCCAGACGTATGCGACGACATCTCCGCACAATGCCCGGATGGTTGGTGTATGTTTTATGCAGATGTTTGAAAAAACGGGCTGGCTGAAAACATTCAATTTCGATCTGCTCATCGATGCGACCGTCTCTCCGGTCGAAGTCCGGAGGGCATAACGACTTCGGGCCACTGAATTATATCCCGACGATCGCTGGAAGCCTATTAAACGATCCTGCCAAATATTTCCGAGATGCAGGCAGATCTCCGGGGTACTTTCAGTGAAAAACTGGCAGCTGCAGGTTTCTCTCCGGATGAAGTTGCTCTTATCCAGGAAAACGGGGGCATTGCAGTACAGTCTCTTGCCTATTTTTCGTCACCGGAAATGCGGCAGATCCTTGATGCACTCACTTACATTTACGCCGCCCAGAACATCGTCACCCGGGATGGGCGGGGGATGGGCATTTCGGAAAGATTCTGTCCACCGGGCACCCTGGCACTAAAAAAAAGTGGTCTTGTCAACGTGGAAGTCCTCAACACTGTAAAGGTCATACATACCACATCATCGGGTGAACAAATTGCACGCGCTGTCATGCGTGAGCGGGTGCATCGCCTCGATGTCGCGGCCTTTGCCCGTGATATCAATCCACTCGTTCCGCTCCTCGTTGCGGCGAGTTCCCATGGAAAGTACGTGCAAAAATCGTTCAGCGCACATACCCCGGTCCGGGATGGAGGTGCATTTCTCGATTTCCTGATGTACCAGAATTCGGTTCTCACGCATCATTTCTCATTTTTCGGGAAGAAACTCGTGGATGCACGGATTGGGGTTATCGTCGATCAGGGGAATGAAGGACGGTATTTTGTTTTTCCCCCCGAAGTAGTGGAGATAATCAACAGTCTCCTCCATAACGTCCCGGATGAACAACTCCGCCATTACATCGCGATAACAGAACATGTGCGCAGAAAATACATCGCCCTCGTCTGGCTGGGAACGGCACGATCAAGCGGGGGAGATGTCCTCTCGCCGGAGCTGGTTGCGGATCTCACCACGTACCTGGAACAGCTGAAGCCTGTTGCCGAGGTGCTCCGTATATCCCCGGATCACGGAGATATCCGTTATATTGTACGGAATGAGGAGGGTTATTCGCATGCCCTTGCTGCCCTTCGCCAGTTGCTTCGCAAAGAACTTGCGGCGCACCTCGACCCGTCTTTTCATGCAGAAATAATACCGGATTCCCCAGACAGCACCGTCTCCATTCCGGTTGAGGGATTACCAGCGCAGCCCGGTGTTCCTCACGTGCCCACCAGTGAGGATTTGCTCACTCCTCCTCAAGAACCCCATACACCTTTGCACAATCCGGTTCCCGTGCCCCCGGCATACGAGGTTCCGCACTTCCCTTCGGTGAGAGCCCCCGACGAGCCCGAAAGAGCGGAGGCCCTTACGGTATTCCTGGGCAGTTCCCGTGAAGGCCAGAAAGTCTTCTGGGCGCCGGGAGACCTGAATAACGGTCATTGCATTCTCATCGGAGGATCCGGTGCCGGAAAAACAGAAACGCTCCGGTGCATCGCCCGGGAACTCGACCGCGAAGGGTTTCCGGTGCTCATGATCGACTTTCACGGAGATATGGCCTTCCCGACCCGGCGCCTCTCGACCTACCGTATCCGTGAGGGCGGTGAATACTATTTTAACCCCCTGGAACTGGATCCCGCATTTACCGAAATCACGCCGTTGCGGGCGACTTCGGATTTTGTGGACGCCATTTCCATCAATTTTCCGACACTCGGGATACAGCAGCGGCGGGCGATCAAGGGGATCCTCAAGGAAGCCTACCAGCGTGCCGGGGTAGGACTGGACCCGAAGACCTGGGTCCGTACCCTCGATTTTGACGCGGTCCAGGACCAGATCCTTGCCTGCGAAGACGAGACGATCCCGGCGTATCTTGAGGATATCTTTGATTACCGGCTCTTTACCGGGCGCCACAAACTGGGGATAAAGGATGTGCTCAAGGAGGGCATTACGCACGTGAATTTAAACGCCCTGCCCGAGAACCTGCGGTACCTGTTTGCCGATCTTTTCCTCCGCCGCTTATTCTATTCCCTCCAGGCGATGGGGGAAATCCCGCGGGATGCGGCCCTGGACCGGGAACGGTTCCGCCTGTTTGTTATTGTCGATGAGGCAAAACTGCTCGTCAGCCAGAAGTCAGGACAAAAACAGGCGATCAAGGCGGTTCTGAATAAATACGCGACCGAGATGCGTAAGTTTGGCGTCGGTCTTATCCTCGCCTCGCAGCTCATCAGCCATTTCAATGACGAGATTCTCGCGAATATTGCGGTAAAATTCTGCATGCGCACCGAGAACAAAAAACAGGCACAGGAGAATTCCCGTTTCTTCGAGGTCGGAGAGGAAGACCTGATGAACCTTTCCCCGGGCGAGGGAATTCTTTCTATCGGGAGCGAAAAACTGAATATTCGGGTACTTCCGCTGAGTGCCCGGGACAGTTGAATAAAAGGATTTGGTTTGTATACCGTCTACAGAGTTTACCGGATCAAATTCTGAGCAACGACGTTTTTGTCCGGATCAAGCACGATCATGTGGGTCGCGCAGGAGACGCAGGGATCGTAGCCTCGAATAATGACCTCGGCGAGCTGCCAGGGAGCACCACTAAGCGCCTTGCTACAGACGGGAAAATTCCAGGTCGTTGGAACGATCATTGAGTAGTCCGCTACTTTTCCTTCCCGCACTCGCACAAAGTGGACGTTGGTGCCCCGGGCAGGTTCAGTCGTTGCCCACGCAAGGGTCTTTCCGTCACCGGGGGGGATGGGGTCGGTGAGGACTTTTCCAGACGTGTTCAGCGTATCCAGCCGGTTCAGGATTTCGTGCACGTCGGTCATGTACTCCATCTGGCGAGCTACCTGCTGACCGATGGTCCCCTTCTCGTTAAATCCCTGATAGAGAGCCATTCGCGCCCGTGGCCCGACTTCCACCGGCCGACCGTTGTACAGCGGAATTGCGTTTGTTGCCTCCCGTTTCGGATGTACCACAGTCCCGGCAGCGGTTGTCCCGCCAATGGGATACGTTGAGTCTTCGAGATCGATCGTGACTTCCCCCATGTAGAAATTCCACGGGCGGATCTCCCGGAGGTGATCCGGATCCCATGACTGCACTGATGTCCGGCTCGAAGTCCCGTACAGGGAATCAGTGGCCAAATATCCCTCACTGTGATATCCGAGATTTCGGGGGATCGGGATCTGCCGACCGCCGATCTCTGTCCAGTCTCTTCGCTGGAAGTTGCGCAGAACGGCAATCATGAAATCCATCTGTGTTTTTACGATATCGACCGCCTCTTTGGCAAGGTCAGTGAGTTTTTGCTTTGCCCGGGAGGTGATGTTGTAATACATCCCTCCGATGCGTGTGTTGGTCGGATGAATCGCTTCTCCACCCGCGATCTCGGTGATCCCCTGTGCAATCTCACGGATCCGCTGTATCCTTCGGGCGATACTGCGCATCGGTTCTTCTGGGGAGAACAGGTTGATTTTCCTGTCTGTCCCGGGGATGTACAGGTCCGGGAGCGTGAAAATATTAGACAGTGCATGGTTATTCAGCCGGTTGGCACAGTGGAGGATGACCCGGAGGGTGTGTGCATCGGCCGGGATTTCAACGCCGATCGATGTTTCAATCGCCTCCACGGCGGCGAGTGCGTGCGCCACCGGGCAGATGCCGCACACCCGTGACAGGAGTTTCGGGACCTGCTCCATGGGTTTTCCCAGGACAGCCTTCTCCAGTCCGCGGACCGGCGTGACAGAGATCCAGTTCCCCACGGTAATGATCCCTTCATCGTCAACCTGCAGCACCAGCTTTGAACGACCCTCGTGCCGTGTTGTCGGAGAGATTTCAACAACTTTTCCCATGAATTGCACCCTGTTGAGAAACGGAGCGGAAAACGAATGATTTCGTCCTCACCGCCCCCGGATACCGTCTGATTGCCGCAGAACGCTGTCTTCCCTCGCAAAGGAGTGCTCTAATCATATAAGATTATCCTGCCCGGACAAGTTACGTTCGGAACTTCAGGCATTGAAGTAACCATGCGCCGGTTACGTCGTAATGTACGGATTGCGCAGTCCTTTTGTGCCGATGAAATCCCGATCTTCGAGCGTTTTTTTGTTCCTCGTTATTTTTTCGACGGCAAGTTTTTCCACGGCACCGAGCCCTGGCTCCACTTGCCCGATGGGCTTCGTTTCAAAAAGACCGGCCTGCATCGCCCTTTTCCACACTTCGTCCCCTATCTTTGTGCGGATAAAAACCGTAGACCATCCAGCCGGGGATCCGGCAGATCCTGTTGAAATGTCTGCCAGCGTTGCAGCATAATCGAGACAGACGTGGCAACCGGGCTGCTCGAGGTCACGGGTTTCATTCAAGGGAATCTGGATCGTTCTGCCTCGTTCGGTGACAACCGTGAAATTGCCCTTCCCGATCTCAATTTTTTCGACCGATTCCATTTTCACCCCGCCGTGATCCTCGACGATCTGGACAATACTCTGGTACGGGAAAACCTCCATGCAATAGATGCCGATAACGAGTGCGATCTTGTCCGGAACCCCCCGCATCCCGATTGGGTACAGCTGCGCCTTGCGCACACCCTGGATCTGGCAGGGAACACCCACAATCCCGACCCGGTCAAGGCCATAACTCCGGGTCGCCTCCTTGATCATCATGACATTCGGGCTGATATTATACCCGGTCTTGCGGGCCGACAACAACTGGTCGCGGGTCATTGCAACGATGGGTTCTGACCTCCATGGGTCGAACTTCCCCCGCCAGGGTTTTGACCGGCTGGGAGCAGCAACGACCGCACCGTCGATAATCCCTGTATCGAGCGCATAGGAGAGGAGCGCTGTGACGATTCCCCCGTTCTGTGCTCCCCGGAGGATTTCCTTGTCCGTCGTTCGTGCAAAGAGAACCATTTTGTACTGGCCTAACGGTGCTGCCATGTCTATTCCCTCACTGCATCACTGCCTTCAGCATTCCCATAATCTGTTCATGGTGTTCCATCAGTTCGTGGTCAAAGAAACTGCGCGGGCATTGCGAGAAGCACGCCCCGCAGTTGACACAGAGATCGCGGAGTCCCTGAGGTTTGCCATATTCCATCGTGATTGCCCGCACTGGACACGCGGCTGCACAGCTCCCGCATCCCATGCAGAGTCCCAGATTGATCACTTCCTGCATGAGGGTGTTAAACGACGCCTTGGAGCCATACGGCGATCGCGCAAGATCCATCAGTGGTTTCAGGTACATTCCCGCAAGCGCTTTCTGTTCGTCGTTTCCGCGTAGCAGCAAGTACGTCATGACACAGACGTTGCGAAGCGCCTCCGGTGTCGGGGCACAGGCCGGGACAAATATGTCCACGTCGATGAGATCACTCACCGGGACAAACGACTCGTGCTGGGGCTGATTCTGCTGACCACCGCGATCGAACCGGGTGATGTTTCCGGAGCATGCGCACCCCCCGATGGCAATAACGACAGATGACTTATCGCGTACTTCCCGCACTTCGTCTGTTGCAAGTTTGTCCTGGATGCAGACCGATCCTTCGATCAGTGCTACGTCCATTTTCGGAATCTTTCTGACATCTACAAGCGTCAGGCCATACACGAGATCTGCGTACTTGTCGAGAATGGTAAAAATTCCCTGGTAGTTATCCATCAGTGCAGCAAGGCAGCCGGTACATCCGCTCTCGTGAATGTGGCCGATTGTTATTTTGTGTATCATGATACCATTCACATGTTCGGTGAAAATTTCCACGAGACGAGTTTCGTATGAGTCGGACCGGTAATGATCAGACGATCAGGCGATTCAGGCGTTATGACGTTATAAGCATATGCTTGACGCCTGCTGCTCGGAAGCATCAAAACTGATTTCGGATACCGGCACCGTATGCCCGATATCGTCCGGATGAAAAAAAGTTTAGATGTAGGGGTTGCGAAGGGCTTTCCCAACGCCAAAGTGTGCCCGCTCGTCCACCGTTTTCTGGTTCTTGGTGATCTTCTCGGTTGCGAGCTTGGTTACCATTTCGAGTCCTGGCTTGACCTGGTCTATGGGTTTCGTCTCGAAGCATCCTGCAGCCATCGCTTTGCCCCAGACATCCTCACCTATTCTGGAGCGGACGAAGACCGTGCTCCAGCCGTCCGGGCTTCCGACCGAACCGGTGGAGACATCTGCGGTGTTCGCGACATAGTCAAGACAGACATGGCAGCCGGGCTGCTCGTACTTGTGGGTCACCTTCAGCGGGAGCTGGGTAACATTTCCCCGCTCGGTAATGACCGTGAATTTGCCCTTGCCGATCTCCATCTTCTTGACCGACTGCAGCTTCTGGCCTGCGTGGTCCTCGACGATGAGCTGCATGCCCTTGTAGGGGAACACTTCCATGCAGTAAATCCCGACGACGAGTGCAATCTTGTCGGGAACGTCTCGCATACCAATTGGATAGAGTTGGGCTTTGCGGGTTGCCTGGATCTGACAGGGAACACCCACGATCCCGACCTTGTCGAGACCGTAACTGCGTGTTGCCTCCTTCAGCATCGAGATCTGCGGGCAGATGTTATACTTCGTTCCCCGCGCCTTGAGCAGCTCCGCACGCGTCGTTGCGACGAACGGCTGGGGTTGCCAGGGACGGGAACTCGGTCCTGCAAGGACTGCTCCGTCGATAATCCCCTGTTCCAGGGCATAGGCAAAGAGCGAAGTGACGATACCTCCGTCCTGGGATGCCTTGAGAATCTCTTTGTCCGTGCTGCGGGCAGACACGACCGACTTGTATTTGCCGAGTACGTTCATTTCTGTCACCTCACTTCATGGCTCCATTGATGATGTCTGTGATCGCCTCGTACTCGTCCATAACTTCAAAGTGGAAGAACGAGCGGGGGCACTGGGAATAACACGCACCACAGTTGATACAGAGGTCGCGTGCTCCCTGGGGCTTGCCGAATTCCATGCTGATCGCACGGACCGGGCATGCGCCCGCACAGCTCCCGCACCCCATGCAGAGGCCGACATTGATGACTTCCTGCATGAGGGTGTTGAAGTTTGCCTTCGATGCAATGGGGTTTTTCGCCAGCGCCATCAGCGGCTTCAGGTATTTGGCTGCAAGGGCTTTCTGGTCGTCGCTTCCTCTGAGCAGCAGGTACGCCATCACACAGACGTTCCGGATCATCTGGGGGGTAGGTGCACAGCCCGGGATGAATACGTCGACGTCGATCAGGTCGCTGATCGGGACGTACGACTCATGCTGGGGCTGGTTGTGCTGGCCGCCGCGATCAAACCGGTTGATGTTACCGGACGCAGCGCAGCCACCGACCGCGACGACGATCTTCGCCTTCTTTCTCGCAGTCTTAATGTCTTCTACCGATTCATGATCCTGGATACAGACCGACCCCTCGACCAGAGCAACGTCCATCTCCGGGATGTGGCGTACGTCCGCAAGGGTGAGACCATAAACGAGGTCTGCATAGTCGTCGAGGATCTTGATCAATCCAAGATAGTTGTCAGCGAGGGACACAAGACACCCGGTGCATCCGCTCATGTGCACGTGTCCCACTGTAATTTTGTTTGCCACAGGTTTTTCCTCCTTTTTTCCTTCTTCCACCTTTTTTTCCGTCTTCACACCAGAGGGAACAGCTGGCGCAGGTTTTTGCTGCGGTTCAGGCTTCGCCGGGGCCGCTGCAGGTTTCGGCTGCGCCTCTCCCCCGATGCTCTTTTTGATGGATGACAGCAGTCCCATAATCCACACCAATCTCTTTGAGTACCAATTTGATTGTTTTTGGAATAGCGTTCTTCACTGCTTCTGTAAGCCCTATTTCAAATTCAGGCGCCGATATGCGCCCGGGCTGACATCCAATGACCGTGATCTCGATATCATCTTTGAGCCGAAGGAGCGGCTCGGTCAGATCCCAGGAATGTGCGTCCCGGTAGCTGCCCGGAGGCAGGTCGTCTACGGGAATCTTTCGCAGTTCCCCGGGCTCTCCGCCAAAGTCAGCGATATCGATGATGATGAGTTTTTTCGTTTCCTCCGGGTTCAGGAGCGTAAAGACGAAATGCGGACCGCCGAGACCGGCATCGACGCATTTCACGTCGTCGGGGAGATGGAAGGTATTCAGTTCTTCCACGACCGCCGGCCCGAACCCATCATCTGCGAAGAGGGGATTTCCACATCCGGTTATCACGATCTTAGGGTACAGCATTATGGGGCTCACTGAATCAGTTTCTGCGCAACAATCTTGTTAGCCTCATCAACGACGATCATGTGGGTTGCGCAGGACACGCACGGGTCATATCCCCGTACAATGATTTCTGCGAGCTGCCAGGGAGCTCCCGTGAGTGCACGGCTGCAGGTGGGGAGGTTCCATGTTGTTGGGACAAGCATCTCGAACCATTTGAGTTTTCCATCCTTCACGCGTGCGAGGTGGACATCCGTCCCGCGGGGCGCTTCGTTTGCTGCCCAGCCGAGCGATCCATCGCCCTGGGGGATGTTGTCTGCGAGCACCTTGCCGGACGGGTTCAGCTCGTCGAGACATTTGATGATCGAATAGAGCGTGTCCGGGTATTCGAGCTGCCGGGCGATCTGCTGCCCGACCGTGCCCTTTTCGTCGTAATTCTTGAACGTCACCAGGCGGGCGCGGGGGCCGACTTCAACCGGCTGCCCGTCATAGGTAGGCACACCCGTGCATGCTTGCATCTGCGGGTTCGCCTTGGTTCCTGCCTTGGTGGTTCCGCCGATCGGATAGGTGGGATCTTCAAAGTCAATGGTGACTTCGCCCATATACCAGTCCCAGGGTCGGGTCTCAATATACCGCTCCGGGAACCATTTCGGGTTTTCGTCGAGGCTGCTGGAACCGTAGATCGCATCGGTCGCCATGTAGCCCTGGTTATGGTACCCGAGATTTTTCGGTATTGGTATCTGTTTGCCGGCTACTTCAGCCCAGTCGCGGCGCTGGAAATTTCTCAGCACTGCGATCATGAACTCGCTCTGTTCCTGCGCAAGGGTACGACCTTCCTTCGCGAGATCGTACATCTTGTCCTTCGCCCGCGGGCTCACGTTCATGTACATACCACCGACACGCGGGTTGCTCGGGTGAATCGCCTCGCCTCCCGCTATTGCGCCGATGGTCTGCCCTATCTCGCGCAGACGGATGATCCGTTTTGCAACGCTGCGGACCGGTTCTTCCTTCGAGAAGGGATTGATTTTTGTATCAGTTCCCGGAAGGTACATGTCGGGCAGCGTGAGGATGTTATGGAGGGCAATGCTGTGCAGCCGGTTGGCAGCCTGGAGGATCACACGCAGGAGGTGTGCATCCTTCGGGATGTGGCACTTGATTGATGCCTCCATCGCTTCGGTCGCTGCGAGGGTGTGTGCTATCGGACAGATACCACAGACTCTCGAGGCAATCTTGGGGACCTGCTCCATCGTCTTTCCGAGGGCGAGCTTCTCAACGCCTCGAACCGGTGTGATACTGAGCCAGTCACCACGTTCGACAATTCCCTCGTCATTGATCTTCATAACGAGCTTGGAATGCCCCTCATGCCTCGTGGTTGGAGAAATCTCTACGACTTTCGACAATTGTATCGCCTCATGCTTTTCATGGGTTGTTCATGTTGCTGTACAAGATACGCACCTCTCCTCGCACAAGATTAACATACCATGATGCGTAGCATACGTACCGTGACACGTGAGGAGTATCCTGATACGTTAATCATCTTAAGTAGGGACTGAGGGTTAATAATAATTTCTTGGTGGTGTATGCCTGAAATTTTTAATTTTCTCAATTAATATATTTTAATTATTTATAATATTATTAGTATTTAAATAAATAAATAATTAAGCCAAGCGACATA
>JAJRCL010000201.1 GCA_028679035.1 Methanomicrobiales archaeon
GGGGCGATCGTCGCCTCTATTTCACCGCAGGACATTTCGAACTTCTACGAACTGAAGATGATCCTCGAGGGGCACGCAGCGAGGCTTGCGACGAAGAACCTTACGGAAAACGACCTGACGAGGATGGAAACGGTCAACCGGCAGATAGAGGCGGCGTCCGCAAAAAAGAATATGAGTCGCGTGCTCGATCTGCACGACGAATTTCACGATCTCTTCCTTCGCGGCTGCGGAAATGACAAGCTCCACGCGATCGTTCAGAGCCTCGTCATGCAGTTTCAGCGGTTCCGCCTCATCCCCGCGATGCACGGGAGGATCAAAGGGTCGATACGGCAGCACACGGAGATCATCGAGGCCTTCCGCCGGAAGGACGCCGCACGGGCCGAGGAGCTCGTCCGAAAAGATGCTCTCTACGGGAAAAATCTTCTTCTCCGGGAACTGGCCAAGGTCTTGCCTTCGCCCACCGCGCATTGACCTGCTCCACTTGACGGGGATTGCGATTGGAGTTATCCCCTTGCATCGCGAACTCCCGCTTGAGGCCATATGGGTATTATTTTTTACCGGGAAGTTCGGTCGATGCCCGCCTCGCGGAGCCACCTCCGCGTGACAGTTTCTTCTCGACGCGGTCCCGGTATTCAGGCAATACCTCGAGGTTGACGGGCCTCCGGCGCATCATGTTGAGCTTCATCAGCTTGTAGTCAAGTTCACGGCGGCGTTCGCGACGGCCTTCCTCGTCGTGGATGGCGTCGAGCAGGTCCGTCAATCGCAGAATCTCCTTGTGCAGCTCCACTTCCGGGGGGAGTAGACCGGCGTTTTTCAGCATCCGATACGCCATCCGCAGCTCTGCAGGAACCGTCCGGTCGTCCTCCCCGAGATCCAGAGGCTTCCCCTTGCCCGGGAGGTCATCGAACTCGCCGCGCTCGATCGCCTCCTGGATCCGACGCTCCGCGATGACGGTCAACGGGTCCATATCATTTATGATACTTCCATGATGTGAGGCTTGGCGACTTCCTGCGCACGTCCATGTAAATTTGAAGAGGGGAGTGGGAGAGGAAGAGCTTCCGGGAAGGAGCTTTGGTTCGACTTTCCGGGAAGTCGGGTATTCGTCATCATCACGCCGCAAGCCGAATCATCTCTGCGGGAAAATAGAAGATGAGATGACAGGGCAGAATTTCTCCATTGATTCGGTTTCGGTTATTGAGGAGTGGAACTCTTTGAAGGGGGAAACCCATGTGCCGTCGGAGAGGTCTTATGGGGGGAGGGTCAGGGATAAAGCCGGGAGCAAGTCATTACGGGATAGAGGTGGGGATTGTAACCTTCAGGGCGTAACCTACGCCTTCTCCTGAAAACGAGGGAAAAGATTGGAGGTGCCGTGATGGTGGAGGAGTTTCGCCGTTGGATCCATCGCCACTTCAGCGTTGTCCTGTCCTTTGTCATCGGTTTAACCTTTGGAATCTCCGTCCTGGCGCTTGCGTATTTCTCCTCCAGGAATGATCTTGCCGCTAAAGCGCTTCGATACGAGGTTCAGATCACCGGGCACTCGGACATCGATGAGGACATGATCTGGTTTTTCTGCGGAATCGTGGTCGGCGCATCGGTCACCTGCCTGGTCTGGTGGCGGGACAGCAAGGCGCAATCGGTCGGTCTGGAGAAGGCAGACGTTCTGAACCGTGCATTCACGGATCCAGCAGCTCCGATTGTTCGGAAGCCGAAAGGATCCCCACAGTGATCTTCCCCCTTCAGATGGGTCCGATGTGTGTCCATGCTTTTCAGACCGATTTGGTATGGGGGAAGTTTTATTGGGGAGAGTCTTTGCGGACTGTAAATCCCCTGAAAACAACCGCCACTTGAAGAGGAAGATTGGGTACCCTGTCTTAAGATACGGGCGGATCGATCTCGGAGAGCTGGGCAATATCGTTGTAAGGATAAGGAAAAACATGCAGACTTCGGAGTTTACCAAGAGATTGGGACAACCTGAATGATGAAAACGATATCATGTAGACATTTCCTCATATCCTTGTCCCTTTTGGTTCCCCTCTGTCTTGTACCCATCAGGGTATCTGCCGACACAACCGAGGACATTTTTGGCCGTGCTGTCTTCTACACCGTGCAAATTAAAGCCGCAGTGCCCGTTCCCTTTGAGGGCGAAGAGCAAGATAATTGGAGTGGGGCTGGTTTTCTGGTCGACAGACAGCGCGGATGGATTATGACGAACGCACATGTCGCTGCGCGCTCACCATCCACCATAGTGGTTGGATTCAAAAACAGCGATTTTGTTGATGCGCACAAGGTGTATGTCGATCCCTATCTGGACCTTGCCATTATTGCCATGGATCCCTCAATTATACCCTCTGCGTCCGTCATGCCCGAATTGGATTGCGGTGATTTGCCGAAGGTGGGCCACCCTGTCGGAGCCTTCGGCCACCCGTGGGGTCTGAGTTTCACAGGGACCCGGGGGATCATTTCCGGGATTACCTCCCGCTTTCTTCAGGAAAATCTGCAGACCGATGCCCCCATCAATCAGGGGAATTCCGGAGGGCCGCTGATCAGCTTGCAGCACGGCAAGATCGTCGGGATCAATTCTTCGATTCTTGCGGAGAAGAATGCGCAGAACGTGAATTTTGTTCTTCCGATGAAATACGCCTGCAAGGTTCTCGAACTGCTTCGCGCCGGCAAGAACCCGTCACCACCGGAACTCCCTGTGCAGTTTATCAAGGATGTTGATGAACGAAGGGAATTGCGGGTGGTGAATTCGTTTTTGGACCCTGAAAAACTATCCTTGAAGGCGGGAGATTTGATCCTCTCCATCGAAGGCAGCGACGAAAAGCTCGAAAACGAGACCAGGCTCGTACATGCCCTCAGGGGGCACTTGGAAAACTTTATCCTGGTCGTCAAACGAGGTGGGAATTCATTGCGGGTCAAAGGATCCCTCGAACCGAAACCTTACA
>JAJRCL010000033.1 GCA_028679035.1 Methanomicrobiales archaeon
AAATCCACCGGGGAGGTGATGGCGATCGGGCGGTCACTGGAGGAGGCATTCAAAAAGGCACTCCGCTCCCTGGACACGGATGTTCACCGCCACACCAACCCGAGCGAGATCCGCATGATCCTCGAAAATCCAACCGACGAGCGGTTTGGCTGCCTGTTCGATGCCTTCCGTGCGGGTTTTACCGTGGAAGAGGTCGCCCGGCTTACCAGCATTGAGACGTTCTTCCTGGAAAAAATCAAAAATATCGTCGCGATGGAAGATCAGCTGAAGGGCGCCTTCGATGAAAATCTCATCGCATCAGCCAAAAAGATGGGATTCTCGAATGCCGAGATCGTCCGCCTGACGGGAAAATCCTGGGAGGAGATCGAAGCGCTGACGGGAGTGCCGTCCTATAAGATGGTCGATACCTGCGCTGCGGAATTTCCGGCGACAACCCCGTATTTCTACTCCACCTGGGAGCAGGACACGGAGATCGTCCCCGACACCAGCCAGAAGGTGCTCATCCTGGGATCCGGTCCCATCCGCATCGGCCAGGGGATCGAATTCGATTACTGTACGGTGCACGCGGTCAAGGCGCTGCGGGAGGAAGGGGTGCAGGTCCACATCGTGAATAACAACCCTGAGACGGTTTCCACCGATTTCGATACCTCCGACCGCCTGTTTTTCGAGCCGATGCAGCTGGAAGACGTCGTCAACATCCTCAAAACGGACCATTACGACGGGGTGATGGTCCAGTTCGGCGGCCAGAACTCCATCAATCTTGCCGTTCCCCTGGAAAAAGAGATGGCACGGCTGGGTCTGGGGACCCGCATTCTGGGAACCTCACCGGACGCGATGGATATCGCGGAAGACCGGGACCGTTTCAGTGTGTTCCTGGACAAGCTGGGGATTCCCAGTCCCCCAAATTCCTCTGCGTATTCGGAAGCGGAGGCCCGGGATATCGCCCGCCGGATCGGTTACCCGGTGCTGGTGCGCCCTTCCTATGTGCTGGGCGGACGTGCGATGGAGATCGTGCACGACGAAATGGAGCTGCAGACTTACATCAAGGAAGCAGTCCGGGTCTCCCGTAACCATCCGGTACTGATTGACCAGTTCCTGCAGAACGCGGTCGAGATCGACGTGGACGCGGTCTGCGACGGACATGAGGTACTCATCGGGGGGATCATGGAGCACATCGAGGAGGCAGGCGTTCACTCCGGTGATTCTGCCTGTGTCATCCCGCCCCAGTCTCTCTCCGATTCGGTCGTACGGCGCCTGCAGGAATATACCCGGGCCATCTCCCTCGGTCTGGGTGTGGTCGGGATGATCAACATCCAGTATGCCATCAAGGATGACGTCGTTTTTGTGCTGGAGGCAAACCCCCGTGCGAGCAGGACGGTTCCCTTCGTTTCGAAGGCTACGGGAATCCCGCTTGCGAAGGTCGCAGCAAAAGTGATGGTGGGACGCCGGATCCATGACCTGGGCTACACGGAAAAGGAGATCTCACATGTGGCGGTCAAGGAAGTGGTCCTTCCCTTTAACAAGCTCCCCGGCGTTGACACCGTTCTTGGGCCGGAAATGAAATCCACCGGCGAAGTCATGGGGATCGACTGCGACTTCGGTCTTGCGTTCTACAAGGCCTGTATATCCGCCGACAACGAGCTCCCGGTGGAGGGAAACGTCTTCCTCTCCATCAGTGATGAACAGAAGGACGAAGTCGCCCCCATCGCACGGCGCCTGCGCGAGCTCGGACTCGTTCTCTACGGGACCGGGGGCACCGTCGATTTCCTCCGCCAGATCGGAGTTGAGGCAATGATGCTGCGCAAGGTGCAGGAAGGGTCCCCGAATGTCATCGACCTGATGCGCAAGGGCGACATCCGCCTGATTATTAATACACCGGCGGACAAGCAGTCGCGCCAGGACCACTACCAGATCATGCGGGTGGCGGTGGACTACGGCATCCCGTACATTACCACCGTGCAGGCGGCACGGGCAGCGGCAATGGCGATCGATGCCATCAAGCACCGCAAAGTGCAGCTCGAGCCGCTCCAGTATTATCTGCGTCGTGTCGGAAATACGAAATAGCCTTTTTTTACGGATAAATGACCGTTCTGTTCCTTTGGCACAATTTCACTTAACGACCGTATCAGAAAAGTCCCGAAAGCTTCAGTCCTTACGGGTAATGCGTTCGCCAATCTGCATCGCGGACGGCGTCAGTTTATAGTACTTTTCCCCTCCCTGGGTAGTACGGATCAGGGTTTTTCCGCTCTTCTTGTCGTACTGCTTGGCGTACCCCCAGTTCTTCAGCTTGAAGAGGCTGCGGGCGTCAAGGAAGGGAATGTACTGCTTTGCCTCGGCATAGGTGAAGGAGTTCTCACCAAATGCGAGGTAGAGACGTTCGAGGAGATCCATTGTTGAGGTCATGGAGAGCTGCCCGTCCCTGGACGGTAAAAGAATTATTATCTATGTTACTATATTAATCTAACCCAAATCGAATCACCTGTTAAATATTATATTTTAAAAAATATATTGATTATATATAGTATTTTGCGGTTTTACGCGTTAAATGCATGTATTTTAATAAACGGGCCTATCCCACCGAAGGAACGTGGGGTGTTTTTAAGAGTTGATAACCATTGTATGATGGACAGGACAAACGGGTTCAGCCACGCGTGTTTTTCCCGTGTATGGGCCACCTGAGGTTTCCTATGGAAAAAGGCAAAGTCGTGCTCGCGTACTCCGGAGGTCTGGATACATCGATCTGCATCCCGCTCCTGCGGGAACGCTACGGTTTTGAGGAAGTTACCACCGTCTTTGTTGACGTCGGGCAGCCTGCGGAAGACATCCGGGCTGCGGAAAAAAAAGGGCAGAAGCTTGCAGACCAGCATATCACCATCGACGCACGGGAGCGGTTTGTCAGCGATTTCGTGTTTCCTTCGGTCAAGGCGAATGCCTCTTATGAGGGTTACCCGGTCGGGACCGCCCTCGCCCGCCCCGTTATCGCCGAAGAGGTCGTGCAGGTCGCGGACCGCATCGGGGCGGAAGCGATCGCCCACGGATGCACCGGGAGGGGGAATGACCAGCTGCGGTTTGACTTCGTCATCCGTTCGTCCGGGTTCCGGGTGATCGCCCCGGTACGGGAAATGAACCTCACCCGCGAGTGGGAGATCGAGTATGCCCGGGAGAAGAATATCCCTGTCGCAGCGGTGCGGGGGAGCCCGTACTCCATCGACGAGAACTGCTGGAACCGCTCTATCGAAGGAGGAAAGCTGGAGGACCCTGCCTATCACCCCCCGGAGGAGATCTACCGGTGGACCGCATCGCCGGACGATGCGCCCGGGGAAGCGGATATTGTGACCATCGCGTTCGAGAGGGGTATTCCTACGGAAATCGATGGATCCCGGATGCGGGGAATCGATCTCGTGACCGAGATGAACGTCCGGGCAGGGCGCAGCGGCGTGGGAAGGAATGACATGATCGAGGACCGGATCCTCGGGCTCAAGGCGCGGGAGGTCTACGAACACCCGGCCGCAACTGCTCTCATCACTGCCCACCGGGACCTGGAGCAGCTGGTCCTCTCCCGGCAGGAGCTCGCATTCAAGCGGATGGTCGACGACCGCTGGTCTGAGCTCGCGTACATGGGACTCGTGTACGAGCCCCTGTTCTGGGCACTCTCTGCCTTTGTCGACAAGACGCAGGAGCGGGTAACCGGTTCCGTGGACCTGCGGATGCACAAGGGATCGGTCCGTCCGGTCGGGAGGTCGTCACCGGAATCCCTCTATGCACCGGACCTTGTGTCATTTGACAGCACCTGCATCGACCAGGCAACGGCCGAAGGGTTTTCCCGGTATTTCGGGCTGCAGGCACAGATCCTTCGACAGAAGAAAAAGACGGGCAGATAATAAACCTTTTTTGTGAAGATTCCCCGGTACATATTCCTGCAGAATTGCGACTGGATAGTGTGTTGTCAGCTGTTTTATCGTACAATGACCTGCAGAACTGTCATCGATCGGTAATGAGAGGATATTTCATCGTATGCCTTCCTGACGACAGGCAGGAAACAGCTGCCCCCGGGGGATCGTAAAACCTTTAGGTCAAGCCGCCCTATCGCTTGAATTACCGATCTTTCCTATGCCCCTTGACCTCTCTCATTTTACCGGGCTCTCTAATGAAGAAGCACAGCGACGTCTTATCTCTGACGGGGCGAATGAACTCCCCTCCCGTGAGATCCGCGGAGTATTTGGCATCGTAAAAGATGTTATCCGGGAGCCAATGTTTCTCCTCCTGGTGGGAGCCGGCGCAATCTATTTCGTCCTGGGGGATATCGAGGAAGGCGCCCTCCTCCTGTCGTTTGTCCTGGTGATCATCGGCATCACTGTCTACCAGGAGCGGAAGACGGAAAGAGCGCTCGAAGCATTAAAAAACCTTTCCAGCCCGCGGGCACTGGTCATCCGGGATGGCGGGCTGATACGGGTTGCGGGACGCGATGTTGTACGAGGAGATCTCATTTTTATGAGCGAAGGCGATCGCGTTCCTGCAGATGCGCTGCTGATCTCGTCAACAAACCTTTCGGTCGATGAATCGCTCCTGACGGGAGAATCGGTCCCGGTCAGAAAACTTCCCTCTCTGGGGAATCCCGGAGATCGGAAACCCGGTGGAGACGACCAGCCCTGGCTCTACTCCGGCCCACTGGTGGTCCAGGGCCAGGGCATTGCCGAAGTGGTCACCACCGGTATACACACCGAGATGGGAAGAATCGGGAAGGCATTGCAGTCTGTTGACGTGGAAGAAACGCGTCTTCATGTGGAAACCGCCCATATCGTCCGGAGCATCGCGTTTATCGGGCTGCTTCTTTTCATTATCGTCGTGGTCGGCTACGGACTGACGAGAGGAGACTGGCTCCATGGACTCCTTGCAGGCATCACTCTCGCCATGGCCATACTCCCGGAAGAGTTCCCCGTTGTCCTGACCGTATTTCTTGCCCTTGGGGCATGGCGCCTTTCAAAATTACACGTCCTCGCCCGCCATGTCCCGGCAATCGAGACCCTGGGGGCAACGACGGTCCTCTGCGTGGACAAGACTGGGACGCTCACCCTGAACCAGATGACGGTCGCCACGTGCATCGCTGAGGGTTCATCCTTCAACTGCTCCACCGATTCCGGTACCCCCCTCCCGGAACCCTTTCACGAACTTCTCGAGTATGCGATACTGTCCTGTAAGAAGGATCCGTTTGACCCCATGGAACACGCACTGCTCAGGATAGGGAAAGAAAACCTTTCGGATACCGAGCATCTTCATCAGGACTGGGATCTTCTGCTCGAGTACCCGCTCTCCCGGGAACTCCTGGCCATGTCCAATGTCTGGCGATCAAAAGCAGGGGATCAGTACATTATCGCTGCGAAAGGAGCCCCGGAGGCGATCTTTGATCTGTGCCATCTTGGTGCACCGAAAATCATTTCGCTTACCAGGGAAGTCGAGGAGCTCGCGGCACAGGGGCTCCGCGTGCTGGGGGTGGCAAAGGCCCATTTCCGTGAAGGAGAGCTGCCGGATGGTCAGCATGCCTTTGCCTTTTCCTATCTCGGGCTGATAGGTTTTGCCGATCCGGTGCGATCGGATGCAGCCGCAGCGGTCAGGGAATGCAGGACCGCAGGGATCCGGGTGGTCATGATCACCGGGGACTACCCGGCTACAGCCCGCAACATCGCCCTTCAGATCGGGCTTCCCGGGACAGATAACATTCTTACGGGGCCTGCCCTTGAATTGGTCCCGGTGGAGAGGCGGAACGCGGTAATTCGCTCCACAGCTATCTTTGCCCGGGTTGTTCCCGAACAAAAACTCCAGATCGTCGAATCGTTGAAGTCGGCAGGGGAGATCGTGGCCATGACCGGTGATGGGGTGAACGATGCCCCGGCGTTGAAAGCTGCCCATATCGGTATCGCCATGGGAGAACGGGGGACCGATGTTGCCCGGGAAGCATCTTCGCTGGTTCTCCTTGATGACAATTTTGCGTCTATTGTTGCGGGAGTACGGATGGGGCGGCGGATTTATGCAAACCTCAAAAAGGCCATGTCGTATATCATTTCCGTCCATGTCCCCATCGCCGGCCTCTCTCTCATCCCGGTCCTATTCGGATGGCCTCTTATTCTCCTCCCAATCCAGATCGTATTTCTTGAGCTGATTATTGATCCCGCCTGTTCCGTAGTATTTGAGGCGGAACAGGAAGAGTCTGACATCATGCAGCAACCTCCGCGGAAACCGTCGGACCACATCCTCGATCGTCCCACGAGTGCAATTGCCCTGACCCAGGGTTTCGTGACCTTTGGCATTGTGCTCGCGATTTACCTCTACGGCATGCTGCAGGGGCTCAGCGATGACCAGTTGCGGACGGTTTCATTTATCACCATTGTGGTGGCAAACCTTGCCCTCATCAGCACGAACCGTTCATGGTCGGAAAGTATTGCCGCCACGTGGAAAAAACCGAACGCCGCATTCTGGTGGGTAATGGGAGGGACCGTCTTTTTCCTTGGCGCGGTACTTGTTGTCCCCGGTCTGCGGGCACTTTTCCGGTTTGCGCCGATCGCACCCGGATATCTCTTCCTCAGTATTATCGGGGGCGCGCTTACGATTGCATGGTTCGAGCTCTTCAAGGTGTTGCGGGCTCACCACGGCCCGTAGCCCGATACCTGGAAAAATACAAGGAATTCCGAGTCACTGCATAAATTTTTCAATTTCAAACAGCGGGGACAGATCGATATCGGCATACGTCTTTTGGTTATATTCAAAAGGATTGTCCATATCCTTGATAAGGAGGAGGATTGAGACGAGCAAGGCGATGATAATGGTGAATATGACCATCCCTTCATAATAGGGATCAAGCTTTACAAAGAAGAGCAGCAGTACAACGCCAGCGACGGAAATTTCAGCAATTGCGTACGCGGCAGGAATAAAAGAGGTTTCAGAGATTATTTTTACGCGGCTGGTCAGTTTGTCAATCGTACCGAGTTCAGTCCGGATTCTGTTCACGTATTGCGGAGGCGCATTCTGATCGATGAGGCTGTAGACATCGTCGTTGATGTGAGCGATTGCAATCCTCACCGATTCATTGTCATATGTATTGGTTTTGAAATTTTCAACAATATTCCTGGTCAGTGACCGGATGTGTTCTCTCAGATGCAACGATACCGGGTTATCCGGCGGCCGGAATAGTTTGCTGTCCTGGTAGAGAGTGAGGAGGGTAACTGCAATTTCGTGAGGGATTTTTTCGCTTTCCTTATAGTCTGTTAATGTACCGGTAAAAATTATTGCGACGGTGAATATCGCCCCGCCAATAAAAGCGGTAATGAGATTATTCAGGTTCAGGATATCATAATTCGAGATATCGATGATAAGGCGAACCGCGACAAGCCCGGCGGAAATCGCCAGTGCCTTCCCGATGAGTCCCCATTTTTTCATAAACTCATTTTATACCTGGTGTCCTTCGCGTTTTTGATTTTGCCTTTTTGATCGGATGACTGTGCCGGATCCTTCGGGCCCGGGTGCAGAGGTTCAACAGCCCTGCTCGCACCGGATATATGTTCTGCATTTTTGGGTACTACTCAAAAATTATTATCCGGAAACACTGAGATTGCTGCATGCACGAGTATACCGGGCTTGAGCTCTCACCCCGGAAAGTGGAATATCTGAAGTTTATTCGCGAAAAAGGCACGAAAGTGAACACGAATGTGATCGCAGACCGCTTTGGGGTAGACCCCTCAACAATAACAAAGACTATTGCAGAACTCGCCCAGGCCGGATACCTGACGCACGTCCCGTACCATGGAGTAAGTCTGACTGCCGGTGGTACGGAGTATACAGAGTTCCTCGTGCGCCGCCACCGCATCCTCGTGCTCATCCTCACGCATTACGGACTCACCGCGGACATGGCCTGCACGGAGGCGTCACGCTTCGAGAGTTTCGTTTCGAAGGACGCGACCGACCGGATGTGCCGGTCGCTCGGCCACCCGATGGTAGGCCCGTGCGGAAACATTCCCCACGACCAGCGATGTTG
>JAJRCL010000202.1 GCA_028679035.1 Methanomicrobiales archaeon
CACATCAGGCCGAGAGAATCTCTCATCGACACGTAAACGGCCCGGTTGTGGTTCCGGATCCTCTCACGATTCTTCTAAAATAGCTTGGTGTGATCATCCTCTCCCGATCGGGCCTTGCAGCAGGACGAGGACCGGTATGTTCGCAAATTTGTACTTCCCCAGGTTATCCGTTCCCAAACCGTTTTTCCACTCCGGGAGGTAATGCTCTCATCCCCGGCACTTTCTCTCTTCCATCCGGTGATCGATCGTCCGGTCGGGTTTATACGCGATCTGATTTGTTCATAATAGTGAAAAGATTAAAATAGTCCTTATCGCTATTTACCTCGTCAAATGCGCACGATACGCCTTAAAGTCGGAGAACCGATCGACCGACACATCAATACCATCGCAGAATGGATGTCCGAAGGGCGTACGGTCATCCTGATCGGCGAGGACGATTTGGGGGACGAGATCTGCCGCACGGAAATCCCGGGGCGGAGAAACAACACCTGAAGCGCCTGATCCCTATCATAACGGTTCTATACTAATAACATGCCCTTTCCTGCCACTTTCTTTATCGGATCGGGGAAACCTCCGATCGCGTAGGATTCGTGCCACAGATCACTTCTATTGCCCTCTCTCTTGCGGTTCTGCAGCGGGGCCAGACATTCTCCGAACGCACTGCACCGCAACAAAATCAATCAGTAATATCTCTACTGTGCACGCAAGGAAGATCTGGGGGAAGTCAGGTCCCTATCTCCCAGCTCTGCATGTAGGCGATCTGATCCGCGGTGAGACTGTCGATGGAAAGGCCAAGAGCCGCCAATTTCTCCCGGGCCACTTCTTCATCAAGATTTGTGGGAACTTCATGGACCGCCGGGCTCAGGCTTCGTCCGTAACGAACGATGTACCGTGCACAAAGGGCCTGCAGTGCGAAAGACAGGTCCATCACTTCGATAGGATGTCCCATCCCCTTCGGGGTGGCGAGGTTCACCAGTCTTCCCTGGGCAAGGACGTGGATGTGCCGGTCGTTGATCCGGTAGGTATCGATCCCGTCCCGCCGGGTGATCTCCCCCGCATTTTCCTCAAGCCATTTCACATCGACTTCTACGTTGAAGTGACCGGCATTACTGCAGATCGCCCCGTCCTTCATGCGCCGGAAATGCTGTTCGGTGATGACGGAGGTGTTCCCGGTGGTTGTGATGAACACGTCCCCGACCGATGCTGCTTTTTCCATCGTCATGACGCGGTGACCGTCCATGTGCGCCTGCAGTGCTGTACGCGGATCGATCTCGGTCACGATGACCTGTGCACCGAGTCCCTTCATTTTCTGCGAGAGTCCTTTTCCGCAGAAGCCGTACCCGGCGATGACAACGTTCTTTCCTGCGATAAGGACATTCGTGGTAATCATGATCGCGGAGAGGGCGCTTTCCCCGGTGCCGTGGACGTTATCAAAGTGACGTTTCATCGGCGTGTCATTCACCGCGATGACCGGGAATTCCAGCTTCCCTGCGGCTGCCATCGCCCGCAGGCGGTGTACGCCGGTGGTGGTCTCTTCACACCCACCAATGACAGAATCCAGAAGTTCCCGGCGGGCGGTATGGAGGTGATGAATCAGGTCCATGCCGTCATCGATGGTGATCTGCGGCCGGGAGTCAAGAACGTGGTTGATCCCTGCATAGTACTCTTCCACGGTCGCACCGCGTTTTGCGTACGAACGCACGTGCCTGACACTATTAAGCGCCTGCGACACGTCATCCTGGGTTGAAAGCGGATTACACCCGGTGATGGCGACTTCTGCACCACCGGCGACCAGCGTTTCCACCAGTACTGCAGTTTTTGCCTCGACGTGGAGGGCCATACCGATGCGGATGCCGGCAAACGGCTGCTCTTTCGCAAACTGCTCCCGAATTCTAGACAAAACCGGCATATACTGCCGGGCCCATTCGATTTTTAGCCTTCCCGATTCCATGTTGTCCCCTGTATTCCGGCTGGCGTTCCTCAATGTTTTCTGCCTTGCATCAGATAAAACCCTCCCGTAGATGCGAAGGATAGTATTCGGACCGTTGCAGGGGATAAGGAGGATATTTTCGTTCACAGGAACAACCAGGATGCACCCGACGAGTCTCTTTGTCACTGGGACCGCAGAACAATCCTCATTATTGAACCAGTCCATACGGTATGCTATGGGACTGACCCGGAGGATCATCCCCTGTCTCGACCTTAAGGACGGCAGGGTCGTCAAGGGGTGCCACTTCCTCGACCTGAAGGACGCAGGAGATCCGGTCGAACTCGCGCAGCGGTACAACGATCAGGGGGCAGATGAGGTGGTCTTCCTGGACATTACCGCTTCCCGGGAACACCGCAGTGCAATTCTCGACGTTATCACCCGGGCGGCGGACCGCCTCTTCCTTCCCCTTACGGTCGGCGGGGGAATTCGTACCCTGGATGATATCCAGCAGCTCCTCCGCGCAGGCGCAGACAAAGTCTCCATCAACACGAGCGCCGTTGAAGATCCTACTCTCATCACCCGCGGGGCCGAACGGTTCGGAACCCAGTGCATCGTTGTTGCTGTGGATGTGCGGCGATCGTTTGTCAAACGACCAGATGCGCAGCAGGTCATTCTTCCGGACAACCGCACCTGCTGGTATGAGGTGGTCACGTACGGGGGGAGCCGACCCACCGGGATCGATGCGATCCGATGGGTGCGGGAAGCGGCGGAGCGGG
>JAJRCL010000203.1 GCA_028679035.1 Methanomicrobiales archaeon
ATGTCGTCCTGTGAGCAGGTTACCCAGAACCTGGGGTATGCAGAACAGGGGATGCCGGATTCACTGACCGAGGAGGAACTCTCCCTCATCGGGGAGGTGCGGGAAGAACTGCAGAAAGGAATCCAGATCCCCTGCACCGGGTGCCGGTACTGCACCCCGTGCCAGGAGCATGTGAATATCCCGGAATGCTTTGAGCTGTACAACCAGGCCCATATGTATGAATCGAAGGATACAACGGCGCAGATGTACGAGTTTTTCCTTGGCGGCTTTCTCACCGGTTTTCCCGGGTATGCATCCGGGTGCAGGGAATGCGGGGAGTGCGAGGAGAAATGCCCGCAGGGGCTCCCGGTCCGGGAGAACCTGAAGAAGGTCGCACGGTATTTTGGAAAATGAGGCCGTAACGCTGATACGGGATAAAAAGAGATTGACCCGGAGATTCCTTTTATCGATATTCAGGATATCCCGGAAGTAATTATTTATTCCACGCTGTCCTCCTCGTCCTCTTCGGCAAAAGAATAGTTTTCCGCCATCTTTTTCACAACGGCCGGAATGGCCATCTCGCTACGCTGTGCGATCTCCTCCAGCTTTGTGTAGGTCCCGTGATCGATGGTGATGGTGACGTGCTTGCCGGTTTTTTCTGGTTTTGATGCAGCCATACCCGGAATATTCCCGTCTTTCCTCTTGAAATGGTTTGTGCCGGATATGAGGAAAAAAGGAATTACGAGAGTGAAGGATCGGTGACCCGGCCAATGAAGAGGATGGCTCCGCTGTCGTTGTCCTGGATCAGGAAGAGGAATGGGTGGTCGGCACGGAATACCGGGACGATCGGGAGCGAAGTCTCCCGGATGATGACCGCGGTCGCTGCCGCCGCCTCGGTTCCTTCCTCGTTGACGTCCACGTAGGCTTTGTGGATCACGTCGCTGATGTAGAGGTTCCGTGTCCCGTCCATCCCGGAGAGGTCAGCAGCGCCAGTGAAGGCAGACGGCATACCCATCGCGGTGAGGGTGTCCGGCAGGCTGTATCCGGTCTCGAGCTTGAACTTCGGGAGGTAGACATCCACGCGGCGGGAAGACGCACTGGTGCGCAGTGCGGTGATGTTCGCGGGGGTGAGGCTCTTCTCTGCCGCGGACAGGTCGTTTTCTTTCGGGAGGAGGATGACCATCGAGAGGCCTTTTCCTGTCGCATTCGCGTAGGGTAGCTCGAGCACCTGCAGGTGTTCGTTTTCTGCATAGCGGAAGACCGCGTTATCGCCGCTCTGCTCCATCATCGGGACCTTCACGGTCTTATCGGAAGATACGTGGAAATCCGCATCGGCGGTCTTGTTCTTGTCGAACTGCAGGAGCCAGTTGCCCTTGAAGTAGATCGCATTTGTTATCACGAGGCGTGTCGCGGCGTCGATCGCACCCTTCGGAATCAGGTCCTTGATCAGGTTGTTGGTACGGTCCTCCACCCAGCGGTTGATTGTCACACGGGATTCTTCCGGATGGGTGACGAAGTCCAGGTTTGTCGTGTTGGCGCCGTAGAACCGTTCTGCTGTTGCGATGTACGACGGGAGGAACGCGTAGGTCTTTTCCGCCCAGAGGGCATTGGCGGTGCGGAGAGTGAAGTTTGCATCCCTGCGGTTGATTCCGGCGTTGATCCCCATATAACCCTGCCGGAGTGTCGAGGTGTTGGCAGGGAAGTGGAACACCGTGCGGATCTCGTCGGCGGTGGTTGTGCGGGCTCCTTCGTAGGTGATCGCGAGGGCCGAGGAGATGGAGAACGGTGAGAAGAAGATATTCTTCCCCGCATTCGCGGGATCACGGCTGAGCTGGCCGTAGAGGTCAAAGGCAAAGCGGTTGTTTGCATCGACGACACTCCGCACATCGCCGGGTGCCGGGGTCGGGGTAGGGATAGGGGTAGTGCCATTAGCGGTGGGAGATACGGGGGTCGTGGTCGGGGGAGTCGGGCCGGGTGTGGAGGTGCATCCGGTGAGGAGAAGGGTGCACACGAGGATAACGGTCACCACGGTGCCGTAATACACTGCTGTTCGCGCCATAGGTGATTGTTGCATAGCAGGTTGGTTAAACCTGGCGTTGACTACGAAATTTTTTGGAGTTACCGATGCTGCTGCAACGGCATCGTATCCGGCGAAGTGGGAAATCCCGAAAAAAAAGAGTTTATTCCGTGGGTTTCTGGTCGTAGTGCTCTTCCTTTTCCATCGCTTCCTGTTTCGTCTTGCGGATGACTTTGTCCTGATGCTCAGGCGGGGAGTAGATCGTGTAGAGCCGCAGGTCCATGGTCTTTGAGGTGTTCAGCACGTTGTGCTTTGCGCCATTCGGCACGATCACGGCACTGCCGTCCGATACCGGGTGCTTCACACCATCGATCACGACCATACCGTTTCCCTCCTCGAAGCGGAAGAACTGGTCGACGTCGTCATGAGTTTCTTCGCCGATCTCCTCGCCGGGTTTCAGCCGCATGAGAACCAGCTGGCTGTAGTGCCCGGTATAGAGTACCCGGCGGAAATCGTTGTTCTTCATCGTTTCTTTCTCAATGTCTGCAACAAAACCTTTTTTCATGGTTTATCCTCCTGGAAATTGCGTTCAGCCCCATGGTAGGATGATTGACCTTTTAAATGTAGTGGGGGGAATATGTTCCCCGTCAGTCAGGATTATGAACCGTATCGGAACCGGCATGAAGAAGTGAGCAAAAAATTCTTTTTCCTTACGTTGCCGGCAGGATAACGTATTTCCTGATGGAAAAAACCGTGTCTATTGTCTGCACTATCCATGGATTTTGTAGAGCATTTGCTCCCGGTGTTCATCTTTCAGATCCGGATAAGGGGATCCCTTCGTCCACCGGAACAAATATCTCGGTAATGATCTCCTCCCGCGGGACCCAGTGTGGATTGTTGGGATACATCTCACGGATCGGGCCACAGATCGCGAGACCGTGCTCCGCTATCCAGCTGAAGAGCCGGAGGTAGGTTGGTTCACAGGTCTCGTAGGGCCCCCGGTGCACCGTGTGAACCATTTTCCCCCCGGGAATCGAGTACGCCAGGATCTCCCCACTACCCTTCACATCGCCAGAGACCGGCCATACGACCTCCACATGCGCGGTCCCCATTTCATTCGCCTCTTTTACTGCTTCGGGTGAGGTCTCGTGACAGAGAAAGAGGGGAGGACCGGTGATAACCGCCCCATTTTTTATTGCATACCTGTACACCGTTAGCAGCAGATCTGGGATCAGACGGTAGCTTCCCTTCCTTTGGATCCCGAGGACTCGCATATCCGGAATTTCCACAATGGTGATCTCTTCCATGGTAGACAAAAATGTCCTATACTATTAAAAATCTCCCTCGGGGCAGGATCCGGCATATTCGTGTCACTCCTGCGACAGAATATGGTCAATACCGAACGGGTAGTGATCCGGTTTCGCGTCACCTGAACTCCCATAATACGGCGGTGCAAGTAAAGAGGAAATGGCAAACAGTAACGGTATATCGTGGAGGCCATTAATTGGTTCCAGACACAGAACATCGAAAAGACGGATAATCGTGGCATGGGAGTGGCGTGATCAGGATCTCGCTGATCACATCCGGCAGGTCTCACGTTATTGCAGGGAGGAGAGAACTGTCACATACGGTCACATTGCCGGTTTCCATGCCCTTGCGGAACCACGCTACCCGCTGGGCTGATGTGCCGTGCGTGAAGGTGTCCGGCACAACGTACCCCTGCGACTGTTGCTGCAGGCGGTCGTCGCCAATGGCACTGGCGGCATTCAGCCCTTCCTCCACGTCGCCCTGTTCAAGGATCAGGTCCTTGCGGGCGGCGCGGTTTGCCCAAACACCCGCATAGCAATCTGCCTGCAGCTCGAGTGCCACCGATAACTGGTTTGCCTCCACCTCGCTCACTTGGCGGCGCGCTGCGTCGACGTATTGTAAGGTCCCGACCTGGTTCTGGACATGGTGACCGATCTCATGGGCTATTACGTACGCCTGGGCAAAGTCGCCGGGAGCTCCGTATCGCTCCTGAAGATCGTAAAAGAAGTCAAGGTCGAGATACACTTTCTGGTCGCCGGGGCAGTAGAAAGGCCCCACAGCGGCACCTGCCTGTCCACACGCCGACTCCACATATCCCGTGAACAGCACGAGCTTTGGTTCTGTGTACGTTTGCCCGAGCTGATCCCGGAAAATTTCGCTCCACGTAATCTCTGTACTCCCCAGTACCAGCGATACCTGGTCTGCGAGCTGGTTCTGCTGATCCTCGGATAACTGCGACTGTTGCGCCATCGGTTCGGTGCCCTGGAGCACCTGGCCCGGGTCGATTCCCAGGGCGATCACGAGGAGAAGAATCAGGATAAGCCCGATCCCTCCCAGACCCCCTGCCACACCACCGGGGATCCGGCTGGACCTCCGATCCTCCACATTTCCGCTCCTCCTGCCCTGATTCCATCTCATGGTTCACTCCTCCCTGGACATGATCTGGTCATACAATTTCACCCCGCAACCGTTGCCCGCCACCATGCCAGTCGTGATAGCGGCTATGTATCGCTGTCTCCTGGCTGTGGACCTATGCGGAGCACTCCCTCGATTTCCTTTGGTAAATACTTTTTCTGATCTCACCGAATGTTGAAAAAGGTAAAAAAGGTTATCGTTACTCCTGTATCTTCAGGGAAACGGTAGACTATTTTTTAAGCCCGAGTATTAAAAAGCCGTGGCCTATCTTTATGCATGCCCTCAATTGTTGAGAGTGTAATGAAGGAGCTGTCGTGGGGAAACAACCTTTCAACTCTGAGCAAATCTGTTGGTGGGGATGAAAAAGCCGTGAGTTCGGCGATTGGCATGGGACTCCCCTGATTGTTGGTTCCAAAGCGAACAATGCACAAAAGCCCGGCAGGGCTGACATGCTTACAAAAATGCTATCGCAATCGGGAAGCAGCAACCCTATGGACAATATCAGCGGATTCCTGGGCAATCCGGCCGTTGCCGGGGGTGGGGATACGGTCAGCACCTTCCTGGGGAATCAGATGGGCCCGATCCAGAATGCAATCTCTCAAAAGACCGGACTTCCCCCTGCCGTCGTTGGCAAGGTTCTGGCAATCGTAACACCCATGGTCATGGATTCCTTCAGTAAAATGTTTGGGCAGCAGAAGATGGATGCGAAAGGGCTCTCCACGCTGCTCGGGGACCAGTCGAAGATGGCAATGCAGGCATCACCCGATGCAGCGAACATAGGCAAACAACTGCTGCCCGCGCAGGAGGAAAGTGGCGGGATCCTGGGCAAGCGCTGAAGAAAGTACTAAAAAGCTGAACAAACCAATCATAACATGTTCGGGAGTTGAACTGAGGTGAAAGATACAACCATAATCGAGAATTTACCGGTTGAAAAGATAGTGGAGTTAATTGGCATTTCGCACAATGGGTGGGAAGAAGCAGCTGCAATTGCCGTGAAGGAAGCAGCGAAAACCGTCAGAAATATCAAGGAAGTTGATGTGAAGCGCTTTACCGCGAAAGTAGAAAAAGATACGATTGTAGAATATCGAGCTATTATTAAAATTACGTTTAAAGTGGAGAGAGAGATCTGACATCCTCTCTTTTAGAGGATTCTTTTTGTCATACTCAAGAATTTTTATCCCTGCGTCAGAAGAAAAAAAATAATAAAAAGCGAATTCTTCACGTCGCCCCAGGCTTGCCGAGCAGAAGTTTCAGTACTGAGATATGAGACTGGTGGTCTCTGATAATATG
>JAJRCL010000204.1 GCA_028679035.1 Methanomicrobiales archaeon
CGAACGTGAAGCTTGCCAGCACGATGAATGTGCCAAGGATACTGGCTCCATCCCTGAAACCGGTACGCTGCAGGAGAGGACTGGACCGGTCCACAAGAACCATCAAAAGTCCCGCTGCCGGGATGATAAGGGCTGCAGCCACCGGAGAGATGGGCGTGGATTTTGACCCGAAAAGGATGGATCCGGCATGAATGAACATGGATTCGAGAAAAAAATGACTTCCCTGGATACTATACAGAAGTTCGAGAGCGGAAAAGACGATAATCAGCACAAGGGCAGCCCGGATTATTATCGCCAATGCTCCCCGCAGTGGTTGAATTGTGCTGATGACCAGGACCATGGCTAAAAAGATGAATATCGCTGCGGCGCTCACGGCGATTGGTTTATAACCGGGAAATACGCTGCTGAAAAGCGTTATTCCAAAATATATGCCGAACAACCCGAGAACAACGGTGATGATCGCAAGAGAACCAAATATGATGGTCAGGTTCTTCAGAATCCGATCTGTCGTATTCTCTTCGTTCGGCAATACCGACGGTTGGATGGGTATCGGAGGGCCTGCGTTCACTAGTGTATCCATCTCGCTGCTGGACTAATCCTGAATATGAAACATAGATGGTTTCCACTGTTAAAACATTTCGGCGATCGCTTCAACTCTGCAATCGCGGGCATATCAGCGATGCAGTGATACGAATGGCGAGTCCTCCATCACTTTGACGACTATGGGTTGTGAGTTCTACCCATTAACTACGCATGGCGGCGATCTCCCCTCCTCTATTCCCGCCGACACAACAGATTTATATTCATGAGATCAGTACGTTGGCGAAGGGTAACGAGGACAACAATGGCGACGATGGAGAGAAAGAGTCTGAATAACCCGGAAGAAATGAACAGGCCTGAGAAGCTGACAATGGAGGCTGTAACCGTCAGGGGTTTTACGGTCCGTCGAATCACTGCGGAACCCGGTTGGCAGTGGTCAAAGCACCTGAAACCCCTCCAGAAGACGCAAAGCTGTCAAAAAGATCATCTTCTGTGTATCATATCGGGTCAACTCCGCGTCCGCATGGATAACGGGAATGAAGAAGAATATGGTCCTGGCGACGTTGGCTCGATTCCTCCGGGACATGATGGATGGACTGTCGGCGACAAACCGGTGGTCTGGCTGGAACTCCCGCATTAATTTTTTTCTGCATCCCGGTACGAATAGGCCCCTTCAATAACGCATGTGGCTCCTGATCGGGAACACCCTATCGAGCTTTTAAATATCCGGTAATCTATCATTCTGACGATCGCTATGGTCACTTCACAATCGGATCCTTTGATCGGGAAAATCGCACCATCGTTCTGTCTTCCGGACGCAACGGGTACGAACAACTGTCTTGAATCGTTTCGCGGAAAATGGGTTGTGCTGTATTTTTATCCGCGGGATAACACCCCGGGATGCACGATCGAGGCGGTGCATTTCAATGAGGCCCGGGAGAGATTTGTTGATCTCGGGGCCATGGTCATCGGGGTGAGTGCGGATTCACCGGAGAGTCACCAGAAGTTTGCGGAAAAACATCATCTCTCCATCCTGCTTCTGTCCGACACCGGCCATGCAGTGATTGATGCCTATGGTTCCTGGAAACCGAAAACGATGTTCGGGAAGGAATTTTTCGGTACGCAGAGGGATACGTTCCTTATCGATCCGAAGGGGACAATCGTTGCGGTCTGGCGCAAGGTCAGCCCGATGACGCATGCAGAGGACGTGGAAGCGATGTTGCGGGCGGAACTGAACAGGGCAGGAAAATGAAGGGATGCGCAGGCACACCTTCCGGGAATCTTTTTTCGTAAAAAAAGGGGAATCCCTGGTACGATCAAATCGGTGATGAGCCCTTGAAGCCGATTGCAACCGGGTTGCACGTATACGAAAATGAGCAGATTGATTTTAGAAAGAAGATGCTTTATCCAGCCGTTTTATCCGCCGGCGGAACACGAATTCATAGATCCCGGACCAGCAAAAACCAAAACTTGCTGCGAAGAGGAGTTCTTCCAGGGGGATCCCACCCACGGTGATTCCTGACAGAGCATGGATGTTCCATACCTGTTCGACATAGCCGGGAGCCGCCAGGAGGAGCGTGAGGAAATACACGAAATAGACGGCGAGAAAGAGTAATCCACTCAGGACCATTTTGTGAAAAAGATCCGGGCGCAAGGCAAGCATCACGACGCCGGCGCCGGTCAGGGCGATGAACGCGGAATAAATCGGGTTGAACTGCAACGTGATATCCAGTACGGCAAATACCGCCGGAGCGGTAAGGACCACGAGCACCGGGATCCAGCGGCGCAGACCGGATTGTGCTCCGGGAATCGGTTCATGGATGACCGGAAATACCTTCTCATAGAGTGCCACCGCCAGTCCGCCGATGGAAAAACAAAAAATAAAGCTCTCAATGTCGAACCCGGTTCTCTGGGCAAGGTCAAACAGCGAGGGCGGATTCCAGTATGTGGGTACAAAGACCGGTTCGGTAAAAGCGAGCAATGCCGTCCAGCCGCTCATCTCGCGCATCTCCCTCCTGTTCTCAATTCGGAGGGAAGCGTACACGACCCCCCAGAAGACCAGAAAGAGGCAGCTCCAGCCGAACCAGACGAAATCCATCTGTTATCGCCGGAATATCACTGCTCCGGAATATCAAACGTTCGCAGACGGTGGTCAGTGGGACGGGGTTCAGCCGAAAAAAGCAGGGAAAATTTCCTCATGCCTGTAGCGCGAAGGAGAAGGTCGCCCCCTTGCCTTCTTCCGAATGTACCCATATCCGCCCGCAGTGCCGCTCGATGATCTTTTTCACGAGGGACAGGCCGATGCCGGTCCCTGAATATTTCTTGCGGGTGTGCAGTCGTTTGAACAACAGGAAGATTTTCTCATGGTATTCCGGAGCGATCCCAATCCCGTTGTCCTGCACGGAAAAGATCCACTCATTCTCCCGGCGGACCGCCGATATATGAACCTTCGGGGGTTCCATACTCCGGTATTTCAGGGCATTGTCGATCAGGTTCTGGAAGAC